>JAZSJR010000071.1:0-10874 GCA_045534415.1 Clostridia bacterium | reverse complement strand
GGTGCGGAAATCGCTACAGTAGAGCGCTTAGCAGCACCCTTTGTATTCAAAAATTCACGGGAAATATCACAAATCAATGCACCGCGCCACTGCATTTTAAGACGTGGCTCCTCGGTGACAACGGCAACACGTGTTGCCTCCAGGTTTTCTTCGTGTGCCAGCTCCATAAAGCGGGCTTCATCTTTCGGTGCAACCACAACCGCCATACGTTCCTGAGATTCACTGATAGCAAGCTCTGTGCCGTCTAAGCCCTCATACTTTTTGGGTACCTTATCAAGGTCGATAAACAGACCGTCGGCAAGCTCGCCCACTGCAACCGAAACGCCGCCGGCACCAAAGTCATTACAACGTTTAATGAGTTGTGCTGCTCCTTCCTTGCGGATCAATCGCTGCAGCTTTCTTTCAACCGGGGCATTACCCTTTTGAACCTCTGCACCGCAGGATTCTAAGGATTTGTCATCGTGCGCTTTGGAAGAGCCTGTTGCACCGCCACAGCCGTCACGACCAGTTCTGCCGCCTAAGAGGATGACAAGGTCACCTGCCGCAGGACGCTCACGAACAACATTTTTCTTAGGTGCTGCTGCAATAACCGCACCAATTTCCATTCTCTTTGCTACATAGCCTTCGTCATAAATTTCAGTTACCTGACCGGTTGCAAGACCAATCTGGTTACCGTAAGAGCTGTAACCTGCAGCCGCACCGGTAGTAATTTTGCGCTGCATCAGCTTGCCGGGCAGAGTTTCAGCAAGAGTTTTTCTCGGGTCACCGGAGCCGGTTACACGCATTGCCTGATATACATAAGAACGACCTGACAATGGATCGCGGATAGCACCGCCAAGGCAGGTTGCCGCACCACCGAAAGGCTCGATTTCTGTGGGATGGTTATGAGTTTCGTTTTTAAACATAATCAGCCAGGGTTCTTCTGTGCCGTCAACATCAACGGTCACTTCAATGCTGCAGGCATTGATTTCTTCTGACTGGTCAAGCTTGGTTAAATACCCTTCTTTTTTCAGCTGCTTAACAGCAATGGTAGCAAGGTCCATTAAGCACAGGGTCTTGTTCTTGCCCACATATAACGCTTTTCTTGCGTCTTCATAGTCTGAGAGTGCTTCTTTTACACGAGCCGGAGCATCGGATGTGTCAATATCTGTCACTTCGGTAGAGAAAGTGGTGTGACGGCAATGGTCAGACCAATAGGTATCAATCATACGCAGCTCGGTTAAAGACGGGTTGCGGTTTTCGGTATTTTTAAAATAGTCACGGCAGAAGCAAAGGTCTTCAAAATCCATAGCAAAGCCATAGGTTTTTAAAAGCTCATTAAGACCAGCATCGTCTAAGGTGATAAAACCATCAACAATGGCAACATCAGCCGGCACCTCAGAAACAGAGTCTAAGGTCTTGGGCTTTTCATCAGATACTTCCCAGGCTTCAACAGGGTTAATAAAATATTTTTTAGCAGCTAAAAGGTCGCTATCCGTCACGTTGCCCTCTAAAACAATCACGCGGGCAGCCTGCACCTTGGGGCGTTCTTCCTGAGTTAAAAGCTGAACGCACTCAGCCGCAGAATCTGCACGTTGGTCATACTGACCCGGCAAAAGTGCCGTTACAAAATAACGTGCGCCCTCAGGCATGGGATAGCTTTCATCATAGACGGTATCCACCGGAGGCTCGCTGAAGATAGAGGTTCTTGCGCTTTTAAACGCATCGTCTGAAACCCCCTGCACATCATAGCGCTGAATCACACGCACGCCAGTTAGGCCGGTGAGATTCAGGTTGTCTTTTAAGTCATTAAAAAGATGGGTTGCTTCAACATCGAAGCCTTTTTTCTTTTCTACAAAAATTCTTCTGACCGTGTTCATAGCTTTCTCCTTTATCGTAAATCTCGTTGTTAAAATTCCTTTTTCTTCCATATGCAGGGCGGATTCCCGCCATTTTGCATAGATATACTATATTCTATCATATTTTGCCGATTCTTGCAAGGGTGCAAGGGCATTTAATTTTGAAAACACATCGTTTCTTCGTAGAGACAATGCATGAATCGCTGTTAGGCTTCTGTAGGTTGTAGGGTGCGGCGATTTTCGACGCACCGTTTTGCGGAATGTCGTAAACGCCATTCCCTACAAATTCATTAATTGTAAAATTGGTCTTGCAAAATGGTAATTTTTATATTATAATAGCTTTGCGACATAAAGTTTAATAAGTTAACACAACATTAGCATGTATTTTTTTGTCTTTTTGGCAAAAACGTACGCTTTTTCTGCATGCTTGTGTTGTAGAAATTAAACTTTGTGTCGCAACGAGTGAGTCGTACGTTTTTCATGCGTCGGCTCTTTGCCGGCGCATTTTTTAATGCATGGCTTTTGTCGCCAAACAAAAACAAAAAAGGACGGTTGCCCGTCCTTTTTTGTTTTTTATTCTGCATTTCTGCCCAACAAGAATACCGAACCTAAAATCAAAACAATGCCGCAAATTGATGGCGTGCCCAAGGTTTCACCAAGAAAGGCTACACTGTAAAGCGTTGCTGCCATGGGTTCTACAATTCCCAAGGCCGTTGCCGTGCCTGCCGGCAGAACTCTCAGGGCTAAGGAATAAAGAAAATAGGGTATGACGCATGTGATAACGCCCAAGCCGATTAAAACAAAGGGCACCCAAAGGGGGGCTTGCACCGTGGTCGTAACTAACTGCACAGGGTTTGAAACAGAAAGCGCTGCAATGGCCGCAACCACAAAGCACCATAGGGTGCAAGATAAAGGGTTGGTGCCCCTGTCCATTTCAATCTTTGCAAAAATATTATAGGCACTGTAACTGATGCCTGAAAAAAGACCTAAAAAGATACCCAAAAGGCGGAACTTCATGCCCCCTATAACACCGGACACGAGAGCACAGCCAACAAGCATCATAAAAACACAAATGGCTTTTCGGGCGGTTAACCGCTCGCCCATAAAGGCAACGGAATATGCCATAACAAAGACCGGCGCGGTATACATTAAAATGACCGCTGTGGAAACAGAAGATGCCTGCATTGCTGCATAGTAAGCAGAAGCTGTTCCGAAATAACTGAGACCGGCACAGGCAATGAGTAAAAAGTCTTTAAAACTGACTTTTAAAAGCTTTTTATTAGAAATTAAAATATAAATCAGCATGGAAAGTGCCGAAACAAGGCTGCGAACAGCCGTCATTTGCAGGCTTGTGTAACCAACAGGAGCGAGAAAATGCACAAAAATGCCTGAAGAACCCCACATTAGGCCTGCTACTACGATGTATATAATTGCCCGAAGCTTCAAATTGTTTTCGCGCCCTTTCCTGCAAATTATCTGTTTAATTCTCTCATAAACTCTTGTCTTTTCTTTTCACGCGCTCTTTGTTTGCGTCTGTTTTCTGCTGCTTTGCGCATTAATAAAATAATTACAATCAAAGTCAGCGGCGTCATAACCCACACATTGAAAATTAAGTTCCAAAGCGTGACAAAAATCATATTCAAAAAGCTGCGACGCACATTTTTTGTGGCACAAAGCTCAACGCTGCCCACAGAAACGCCATCATAAAAATACTCTATTTTTCCTAAAATATCACCTTTTTTAACCGGTGCTTTAATGGTTTCTTCTACTGTAATTTCTTTGGTTAAAAGCTCAGGGTCATACTGCCTGGGGATTAAAACCTCCAGCGGCTGTTTTGCCGATAAAACTGCCTGATCCCCACCTCTTGCCCACTTTACATCATGGGTTGCCACAATCTCATTCACATCAGCAACATTTTTTAGGGCAAAACCGTTAAAACCATAATCAAAGAGCTTAATGGTATCAATAAAAGAATCATTATCAGGATAAACATACTCACCATGCATCGTAACACAGAAATAACCAAGACCCTTGCGCTCAGCATATGAAGTCAGGCAATAGCCGGCATCTGAGGTATGACCGGTTTTAATACCCTTTGCACCCTCATAGATATATGTATGGCCTTTCATAACGTTAATCAGCGAGTTATTGGAAGACAGGTGACGTGTCTCAAAATATTTATTTGTAGGGGGGATTTCATACTGGGGTGTGGAAACAATCTGACGGAACAAGTCGCTTTCCATAGCTTTTACACAGAGAGTCAACATATCTCTTGCTGTTGTGTAATGCTCGGGGTCATGATAGCCGTGAGCATTCATAAAGTGTGAATTTGTCATGCCAATCTCCGCTGCCCGCTGGTTCATCAACTCAACAAAAGCAGAAATACTGCCGGAGACAGCTTCTGCTAAAACATTGGCTGCATCGTTGGCAGAATGGACTAAAAGACCATATAAAAGCTGTTCAACAGAGAGAACCTCTCCCGCCAAAACGCCCATGTTACTACCATCACGGTCAATTTGCACTGCCGTTTCGCTGGCTGTTAGCTTTTGGGTAGGGTCTAATTTTTCTATAGCAAGCATAGCCGTCATAACCTTTGTTGTGCTGGCCGGATATACCTTTTTATCTGCATTTTTTTCATACATAATCCGCCCTGTGCCCTCTTGGGCCAAAATAGCGGAAACTGAAGCAATTTCAGGTTCATTTGATTCTTTTTCGGCAAAAACAGATACCGAACAAAGCATAATTATCATCATCAAAAGCCATGCAACAGCTTTTTTCACAACATCGCCTCCAGTTATAAATAAATTCCAAAAATATCAATTTATATTATATCATTTTTTTTTGGCAAAGTCAACAAAAGTGACCGTTATATTTTTCCAAAAACCACATAATACAGTGTATGTTTTTTCCTTATATACTATATTTTTGTAAATCTTTCACAAAACTTTCTGGTTTTCTCTATCAATTTTATGGATTGCGTGCATTGAAAAGGATGTCGAATTATGGTATTATAATAATACACCACAACAAAACACAACAACCAAACTTTTTCATTTTCCCTCCTTTATAAAATAAAGGAAAACTTACTGAATTGAGGACTGGCATTAAGCAGTCCTTTTTTCTTTTTCTGTATAAAAAAACGCTTACCGCATACACTGTGAGTAGGTGTTTTTTTATGAAAAAATTTCAATTTTTACCTTGGCTTGTTGCCGCTTTTTTGCCCCTCGTTTTCTTTGGCTTTCGTTACTACCCAATTTTAGATGACTATATTCAGTTCGGCTGCTACCCTCTTTATTCTGATGTATCATATGTCTTCACCACCATCGGTACAGTATCAACACGTCCCTTAGCCTCCCTTTTAGACCCTCTGTTCTGGGGGCGGTTTTACAACTTTCCGGCTTTTTCCCTCTGCCTTATTACCGCGTTACATCTGTGTTCTGCTTTTTTCATCTGCCGCACGGCACAGCTTTATAACTTTTCCCTTTCGCCTTTATTTTTTATAGTATATCTTTTTTGGCCCTTGGGAATGGAAGGTCGGTTTTGGCTTTCTGCTTCTACACGCATCGTTGTGGGCCTGTTTTTTGCATGTCTTTCTCTTTGGCTTTTATCCCTGTTTTTACAAAAAAATTTCTCTTATCTCCGCCTGATTTTCTTTAGCTTGGTTCAGCTAATCTCCCTGTGTTTTTACGAAAGTGTTGCCGTTTTCTCCATTTTCTGTTCATTTCTTTTACTTTATTTTGAACTTAGAAAAAATCGCAGTAAAAAACTTCTTTTAGTACCGATAATGACGGGATTAAATCTTGCTTTTATCTTGTTTTATTATGTTTATTTCAGAAAATTAGGACTACTTGTCAGCCGGGTAAATGGATTTTCTATCACTGGTCTTTTTCCAAATATTTTAAAGCTTTTTCCGCAAATTTTAGAAATATTTTCTGCTGCATCTGTTACGAAAAGCAGCTTTTCAGGTATTAAAATACTTGTTTCAAATGGCTTTAAAGGGGTCATTTTTTTGCTTTTAATTATACTGTTATCTCATCGATTTTCAATGCAGGTTGCTTTTGAAAAAAAACATTCAAAAAGAGAAAATTTTTGTCTTTTTAGGTGTGGTTTAATGCTGTTTTTTATGCCATTTTTGCCTTATGCTATGGCAGAAACGGTTTGGCTTACCAATCGGAGTTTTTTTGCTTCAATTCCCGGTTTTGCCTTGATTTTACTGGGTTTTCTCCAATTGTTTCACAAGAAACATTTACAAAAACTGACGGTTTTTATCCTTTCATTTCTTTTTTTGACGGCTAACATTTACGAATATAATACCTACCTGCTGGCAGGAAAATTAGACGATTATATTTTAAATGAAATTGTGTATCAGATAGATGAGAATGTCCTTTTAGGAGAAAAAAAATTACAGGTTGTTATGCCGGAACGGATTCATTTGCCCCAGCATGCATACTATAAAGACCACGTTGCCAGTGTTTTTGACTCAGACTGGGCGCTGACAGGCGCCCTGCGTGCCAAAACGAAAACTCTCTCCTTAAAACGAGCCGAACCAGTTTTAAAAGGTGAAAAGATAGACCCAAATGCGCAAATTATTGAGCTTTCTCCCCTCGAAACATATTTAGAAAAGATAAAAAAAAGATGTTGCTAAAATTAGCAACATCTTTTTTTATTAAATATTTATTTCTTATTTAGGCTGAATTACATCTGTGCCCATGAACGGAATCAATGCTTCAGGAATGCGAACAGAGCCGTCTGCATTCTGATAGTTTTCCAAAATAGCAGCAACTGTACGGCCTACTGCTACACCGGAACCGTTTAATGTGTGAACAAACTGGGGTTTATCCTTAGGTGAACGTTTGAATTTAATGCCGGCACGACGAGCCTGGAAATCTTCAAAGTTACTGCAGGATGAGATTTCTACATAACGATTATAACTGGGCATCCAAACCTCAAGGTCATATTTCATTGCTGCAGTGAAGCCTAAGTCACCTACGCAAATTTTAACAACACGATAAGGCAGACCCAAACCTTTTAATACGTTTTCTGCATCATTTACTAAGCTTTCAAGCTCTTCATATGATTTTTCAGGGTCGGCAAACTTAACCAGTTCAACCTTGTTAAACTGATGCTGACGGATAAGACCACGGGTGTCACGGCCGGCAGAGCCTGCTTCAGCACGGAAACAAGCAGAATATGCAACGTGACGGATGGGCAGTTCATCAGCAGATAAAATCTGATCACGATACAGGTTTGTAACCGGTACTTCAGCAGTGGGAATTAAGAAATAATCAGTGCCAACAACCTTAAATGCATCTTCTTCAAACTTCGGCAGCTGACCTGTACCAACCATGGAATTTCTGTGCACCATGTATGGCGGGAAGATTTCTGTATATGCGTGCTGTTCTGTATGCATATTCAAAAAATAGTTAATAACCGCACGCTCTAAGCGAGCACCTAAATCCTTATATACAGTAAAACGTGCACCGGTAATTTTTGCAGCTTTACCAAAGTCCAAAATATCCAGTTTTTCGCCTAATTCCCAGTGTGCCTGAGGCTCAAAATCAAATTTTGTAGGCTCAGAGAATTTTCTGATTTCGATGTTATCTTCATCAGTATCTCCATCAGGTACGGTTTCGTTGGGGATGTTAGGAATGCGAAGCATCATAGCATCAATGGTTTCTTCAAGTTCACGAACCTTTGCATCCAGTGCCTTAATTTCTTCAGATAACTTCTTCATTTCCTCAAAAATAGGTGCAACATCGCCACCCTCTTTTTTTATCTGAGGAATCTGCTTGCTGACAGCATTTTGCTTACTTTTAAGCTGTTCTGCTTCATACAGCGCATCGCGACGCTCACTGTCTAACTTTAAAAGCTCGTCAATTTTATCTTCTTCCTTACGACGTGCCAGTGCTGCTTTCACTTTTTCAGGTTCTTGTCTAATTAATTTAATGTCAAGCATTTTTTTCTCCCTTTCTCACATTATCTCTCTATGTTTCTTTGATAATTTAATTTTGCTGTTTTAATTGCTTCCATATCTTCTTCTGTCAGTTCGAAAACTGAAGTACCTTTGTTAATAGGCTTTAAATATGTTGCTGTTTGCTGACTGGTATAGACACCGTTAATAACAAAACCGGTATCAGAGTCATCTAAAACAGCAGCTGCAAAACTTAGGTTTCCATTATTGCCGCCAAAAGCGTTGTAACGGATGGAACCAATTTTTTTAACACATGCTTTTGATTCTCTTTCAAGGTTTTTAAGTCTTTCTTCTGCCTGATTATAATTTTGCATAATATCGGCACATTTTTCATAATAATTCACAATTGCCTCTGTTATGTCACGACCGGCACCGTCTCTTAACAATTTTTTATAACGACGCTTTGAACGTACAGACATAATAAATGAAATAAAGGCAAATAAAAATCCTAAGGCAGAAAGTCCTGCAAAAATTAAGAGCAGCATTTCCATTTCAATAAAATATCCGTAAATTTCCATAAATTTTTTCTTTCTCCTTTTTCTACCCTGTAAATCACGTATTTTTCATTATTTTTCGTGTTTTAATTTTTCATAATGAAATAATACTTAAAATTTTTAAAAATAAGAAATAGGCCTATTTTTAAACTTCCATATATTTACAGATTTAGCTAATTTTATTCATGATTCTCTCAAAATCTTCATTATTGTAATATTCAATTTCAATTTTACCGCGATTCTTTTTATTTTGAATTTTTACTTTCGTACCCAGAGAATTTGAAAGTTTTTTCTCAATGGTTGTTAAATACCGACACAATTCTTCATCCACCGGATTTTTCTTCTTTGGCTTTTTCTCGGCAAGCAAGGATTTGATAAAAGCTTCTGTCTGACGCACATTTAAACCATCTGCAACAATTTTTCTTGCAGCCATTAGCTGGACGCCTTCATTATCAGTTGCGAGTAGCGCACGTACATGGCCAACTGTTAACTCTTTTTTCAGCACAAGGTCTTTAATTTCATCACAAAGTGACAAAAGACGAACACTATTTGCAACGGCTGACCGGCTTTTTCCTACCTTTTGAGCTACCTGCTCTTGGGTTAATGAGAATAAATCCATTAATTCTTTGTAGCCTCTTGCTTCTTCGAAAGGATTCAAATCTTCTCTTTGCAGGTTTTCAACCAGAGCAATTTCCATTGTTTCCTGGTCGTCAAAATCACGAATTACAACAGGAATTTTCTTAAGACCTGCCATTTTAGCAGCACGCCATCTTCTTTCACCGGCTATAATCTTATGAAACCCATTATCCAGTTTTTTAACAACAATTGGTTGCAAAACGCCGTATTTTTTTATAGAATCAGATAAAGTTTCCAGCTTTTCGGGGTCAAATTCAGTTCTTGGCTGTTCTTTATTAGGCTCAATTTGTGAAATTTTAAGTGTAACAGTTTCTTCACGGGTCACATCAACAGCTTCATCTGTATTCATTAAAGCCCCAAGACCTTTTCCTAACCCTTTTTTCATGACTTATCTGACTCCTTTGTTTCATTATTTTTTACAATTTCCTTAGCCAATTTTAAATAGCTACGGGCACCCTTTGAATATTTATCATATGTAATGATAGGTTCACCATAACCCGGCGCTTCAGAAAGACGCACGTTTCTTGGAATTACCGTTTTACAAACACTATCAGGGAAGAATTTTTTTACTTCCTCCATAACCTGATTTGAAAGATTGGTTCTGGAATCATACATAGTCAGTAAAACGCCTTCAAAATAAAGCTTTGGATTAACACTTTTTTTCAGGCTTTTTACAGTTTGAACCATCATAGAAAGACCCTCTAATGCATAGTATTCACACTGAATAGGAATCAGCAGACTATCTGCAGCTGCAAAAGCATTTAATGTGAGTAATCCCAGTGACGGCGGACAGTCTATAATAATATAATCAAAATCAGAAGAAACAGCCTTTAATCCTTGCTTTAAAAGCTCATTTCTGTTTTCCATAGAAACTAATTCAACTTCAGCACCAGCAAGGTCAATACTGGCAGGGCAAACCCACAAATTCTTAGATTTTGTTTCTACCATAACCTCAGAAACAGGTGTTTTATTGATAAGCACATCATAAACTGATGCCGTAACACTTTCTTTATCCACACCAGCACCGCTTGAAGCATTTCCCTGAGGGTCAAAATCCACTAATAACACCTTTTTTTTCAATGTTCCAATGCAGGCAGCCAGATTAACAGCCGTTGTGGTCTTGCCAACGCCGCCTTTCTGATTTGCTACAGCAATTATTTTAGCCATCTTTTTAATCATTCCTTTCTGCAATTGGAAAATTTACATATTCTTATTTTACCATATATTTCGGCGGTTTTCAAGAGTTTTCTTATATTGTTTCATGTGAAACAATATAAAAAAATACCCTTGTAAATTAACTTACAAAGGTATTTTGTTTCACGTGAAACTTATTTGCTAATTTCGAGAATTTTCATCTCAAAAGAGCCGTTAGGAGCCTCTACAGTGACTGTATCTCCAACCTTAGCACCAATTAAAGCTCTACCCACAGGGGATTCATCAGAAATTTTATTTTCCATGGGATTTGCTTCTTCAGAACCAACAATATAATATTCGTCTTCTTCTTCCATATCAATGTCTAACACTTTAACTTTAATACCCATAGAAACAACATCGGTGGAAATATCTTCATCATCTATAATTTTTGCATTTTTCAGCATTTTTTCTAATTTGACTATTTTAAGTTCAACTTCTGCCTGTTCATTCTTTGCTTCATCATATTCTGCATTTTCAGATAAGTCACCAAAACCAAGCGCAACTTTAATTTTTTCAGAAATCTCTTTTCTTTTTTCTGTTTTTAAATACTCCAGCTCACGCTCTCTTTCTTTTAATCCCTCATATGTGAGAAAGACTGTCTTTTCAGACATTTTCGTCATCCCTTTCAACCTATATAATTCTTTAGTTATCTATTATAAACAAAAACATTCAGTTTGTCAATCATTATTTTATTAATTTTATAATACGAACGGAATAAGATTTAAAAAATCTTTTTATACT
>JAZSJR010000149.1:0-2485 GCA_045534415.1 Clostridia bacterium | reverse complement strand
ATAAATAATAGCACATTTTTCTGTCAAAATCAATAGGTTTTGACATTTTTTTAACAATCAATTAAAAATTTTTCGTATTGTATTATTTAAGGAAATTTTTTCTCAGTGAATCAGAGCTTTCACGGCGTTTGTTATGGTCTTTTCCATTGCCTCTTTGCCATACTCATCAACCTGTTTTTTATCTTTCGGTCCGTGAGTTAAGCATCCGGCACCGCCAATACATCCGCCTGTGCACGCCATGCCCTCGATGAAGTTTGCATCCAGCACGCCCTTGCTTTTTCTAAGAAGCGCAACCTTACATTCTTCAATGCCGTCGCAGGAAACGGCCTTTAACTCAAAATCATCCAGCCCCTGCTCTTTTAATCCCTCTGCCACAGCATCGGCAAGACCGCCGCACCGGGCAAAAATTCTGCCAAAGTAGGATGCGTTATCCAAAACGCCCTCTGAAAGGGTTGTAATGTCAACATCGTGGCTGTCAAAAAGTGCCTGCAGCTCTTCAAAGGTTAATACCGCATCCACAAAGGGCTTAACCTCTTCCCGCTGGCTCTCTGCTTTCTTTGCCGTGCAAGGTCCAATGAAAATAACCTTTGCGGTTGGGTCTGTTTCCTTAATATATTGGGAAACCGTTGCCATGGGAGATAAATTGTGAGATACATTGGGAAGCAGTTCTGTGTGGTTTTGCTCAATATATTTCACAAAGGCAGGACAGCAGGAACTTGTTAAAAACTTTTTCTCAGCCAGCTCTTTTGACTCAGCGTATGCCACCATATCAGCACCCAGTGCCGCCTCCACCACTGTGTGGAAGCCAAGCTCTTTAATACCGGTGACAACCTGACCAAGCTTTGCATATGTAAACTGGCTGGAAATGGTGGGTGCAACCACCGCATAAACATTATATTTTGTATTATTTTCGCTTTCCTTTAAAATCGTAAGTGCATCTAAGATAAAGGATTTATCCATAATAGCACCAAAGGGGCACTGATACACACAAGCACCGCAAGAGATGCACTTTTCGTAATCAATTTTTGCCGCCAAGTCTTCATCCATAGTGATTGCCTTTGTCTTGCAGGCATTCTGGCAAGGGCGGGTGTGGGTGGTGATGGCGCTATAGGGGCAAACCTTGGCACAAGCACCGCATTCCTTACACTTTGACTTATCAATGTGCGCCTTTTGGTACTTATCAAAAGTAATAGCACCAAAGCGGCAAACATCCTCGCAGCGGTGTGCTAAACATCCGCGGCAAGCTTCTGTTACCTCATAACCTCCGACAGGGCATTCGTCACAGGCAATGCTGATGACCTCAATCACGTTGGGGGCTTCCTTATCGCCGCCCATCGCAAGCTTCACACGTTTTGCTAAAATGGCACGTTCTTTGTATACACAGCAACGCATGGTTGCCTCTTTACCCGGAACTAACTTTTCCGGAATATCAGAGAGCTTTTCATAGAGCTTTCCCTCACGGAAAAGCCGGGCAACCTCACGTAGCACCTTGTATTTTAAATGTTGTACTTTTGTATCAAATTTTCTGGTATTCATAAGTCCTCTTTTTTCATTCTATTTTCTTAGAAGTAGCTGACCTTAATGCGCTTACCCATTTTTCGTAAGCATTCAGAAAGCTCTTCTACCAAATTCATTTTAATGTTAAAGTTAATGGGCAGTTCTGGGTTTTGGTGCGCCGGATTCACGGCTTTTCCCACAAAGAAGTTAATGTCAGTTGCTTCTTCAAACAAAAGCCGTGCAATTTGGGATGCACCGTCACGCCACATTTCCCATTCCTTAAATTCACGGTTTTCCGAAATAAAATCCTTGGCATATTCTAAAACCCTGTTCACGGTAATAACGCCCTCTGTCACCAAGTCTACACCATCAATTTCTGCAACAGGCGGGATGCCCGGTGTTTCAAATTTAAGGGTGGGGCGCAGCTCCTTGCGAAGGTACTTTGCCGCTATGGTTGAGGTTGTGCCGCCGCACACAATATGCTTACCCTCTTTGCCGAAGAACAGGGACATCATCTTGTTGTTATCATCTCGGTTAGCGGGTGGGCCAAACAGAATATTCACAGGATTGCGCTTTCTGATTCTAACCACGCACGCCGTGGCATCGTCCCCCGGTTTTTCACCATACAGCTTGTTACATTCATCCGTCAGTAAGGTTGCAAGGGTTTTGGCGTTATAGCCTGCGCATTCGATAGTCTCCATAAAATCTATAATCTCTTCAATCTTCCATCCAAAATTATAGGCAAGACCGATGCCAGCATGAGGGCAACCGTCACTCATGGCAACGAATAAATCCCCTGCCATAAGCCGCACCTTAGAGTGCAGGATTTTTTTATCGCCAATAGTTAACTCATCTTTAGGAAAGTCAACATTCTTTCCATTCCTAAGTAATAGCACCGGCGGATTATCATACTGGATAATCCCTGCCGTTTCATTATTCACAATATGAATAATGGTAAAGGTGGAATACGCCACCCCACGAACAGAGC
>JAZSJR010000074.1:0-6527 GCA_045534415.1 Clostridia bacterium | reverse complement strand
ATAACATAGGTATGATAAAAAATCACATTCCGGACAGGAGGTGGCATTTGGTGCAAGACAGACGCAAAGCTATTTTTGATTTGATTGAGCAAAAAGATGAAGTCAGCATTCATGAGCTTGAAGCTCTGTTTCCAAAAGTTTCATCCATGACCCTGCGCCGGGATTTGGATTATCTGGAAAACGAGCATAAGATTATTAAAATTAAGGGCGGCGCCAAGTCTTTAAGCCATTTGTCCCGCGGATTGTTCCAGGATGTGGAGGGTGACTATGTTCAGCGTGAATTTTTAAGTGCTGACAAAAAACGCATCATTGCCGATAAGGCGGCACCCTTGGCTGAAGCGGGCAGAAGTATTTTTATTGATGCTGGCTCTACCATGATGCAGCTTGCACGCAGGCTTCATAGTGGTCGTTTTTCTGTCATTACCAACGGCGTGAATGTGGCTCTTGAAATGTCACAGAACAAAAGTGCCACGGTGAATTTGGTAGGTGGTGAATTAAACCGCAATAACCTTTGTGTGTCAGGTGCCGGAGCGCTGGAGCACATTCGGGATATTAACATTGACATTGCCTTTATGGCTGCCAGTTGCTTTAGCCTGGAAAACGGTTTTACAAACGGCAGCTTTGATGAATATAAGCTCAAGCAACAGGTGATTGCAAAGGCGAAGAAAACCATTGTTTTAATGGACTCTACCAAAATTGGCAAAAGTATGCCCTATACCTTTTGCAGACCTGAGGATGTAGACATTTTAGTACTTGATCAAGCACCGGATGTTGCCCTCTTAGAGGTGGCAAAGAAAGCCGGTATGGATATTATTTAGTAAAAAATACGCTGCGTTGCAGCGGAAACGGAGTGTTAAGTTTATGAAAACAAAGGCAGTTAGACTCTACGGCAAAAGTGATTTACGTTTAGAAGAATTCGAATTGCCGGAAATTAAAGATGATGAAATTTTAGCTCATGTTATTTCCGACAGCATTTGTATGTCTTCTTACAAAGCAGCTATTCAGGGTGCTGACCACAAGCGTGTTCCTGAAGATGTTGCTGAAAACCCCATTATCATCGGTCACGAGTTCTGTGGTGAAATCGTGAAAGTTGGTTCTAAGTGGAAGGATCAGTATAAAGAAGGTCAGAAGTTTGCCATTCAACCTGCGATTAACTATAAAGGTTCACTGGCAGCTCCCGGTTATTCCTATCACAACATTGGCGGTAGCTCCACCTATGTTATCGTACCTCACGAATTTATGGAAATGGGTTGCCTGCTTCCTTACAATGGTGATGCATTCTTCTACGGTTCTTTAGCTGAACCCATGAGCTGTATCGTTGGCGGTTTCCACGCAAACTACCACACCACAGCAGGTTCTTATGTTCATGACATGGGTACTGTGATTGGCGGTAACATGGCAATCTTAGCTGGTGTTGGTCCTATGGGTCTTGGTGCGATTGACTATGCAATCCACAACGAAAGAAAACCGAAGCTTTTAGTTGTTACTGATATTGACCAGGCTCGCCTTGACCGTGCAGCTTCTATCTTAACTGTTGAAGAAGCTAAGAAAAACGGCGTTGAGCTGATTTATTTAAACACCGGTAATATTGAAAACCCTGTTGAAAAGATGATGGAACTTTCCGGCGGCAAGGGTTATGACGATGTATTCGTATTTGCCCCCGTTAAGCCCGTTGTTGAAATGGGTGACAAAATTCTGGGTAGAGACGGCTGCTTAAACTTCTTTGCAGGCCCCACAAACACAGAATTTTCTGCTGAGTTCAACTTCTATAATGTTCACTACGCTTCTACTCACATTGTTGGTACCAGCGGCGGTAACACAGATGACCTGATTGAATCCATTAAGATGATGGAAGAGGGCAAGCTGAATCCTGCTATGATGATTACCCACGTAGGCGGTATTGACTCTATCATTGAAACCACTCTGAATCTGCCGAAAATTCCCGGCGGTAAGAAGCTTGCTTATATGAACATCAATATGCCCATGACTGCAATTGCTGATTTTGCAGCATCTGATGATGAAGTTCTGCGCGAAATCGCTAAGATTGTAGAAAAGAATAACGGTATCTGGTGCAAAGAAGCAGAAGACTATTTATTATCTCATAAATAAGAATCATATAGGCTCTGACTTTGTCAGGGCTTATGTGCTGTTACAAGGAGGATAAAAAAATGCTGTATAAAATTGTTCCGGCACTGCGTGCAGCAATGGGTGCAAGCTCCCTTTCTTTTTCCGAAAGCGGTCAGGCTGATGTTACGCTTACCGGCGTGACTGAAGAAAACGTTGTAGAAAAAGTAAAAGCAGCAAGCCTCGCTGGCAAAGCAAGCGTTTCTGTTGAAGGCTTGGGTGTTTTCACTGCAGAAAAAGCAGCTCAGGGTCGTCTGGGCGGCAAAATGGCAATCGTTACAGGTTCAGCCCAGGGTTTTGGTTTAGGTATTGCTGAAGCAATGCTGGCTGAGGGTGCTAACGTTGTGATTGCTGACTTAAACTATGACCTTGCCAAAAGCGTGGCAGATGAGCTTTGTGCTAAAAATGGTGCAGGTCGTGCTTTTGCCTGCAAAGTGGATGTAGGGGATGAAGCTTCTGTTGAAGCTATGATTGAAGACACAGTAAAAGCCTTTGGCGGTCTTGACATTTTCGTTAATAACGCCGGCGTTTTAAAAGCTGGTGGCTTAGAAGAAATGGATGCCAAGAGCTTTGAGTTTGTTACTAAAATTAACTATGAAGCATATTATTTCTGTGCAAAATATGCGTCCCGTGTGATGAAGCTGCAGCATGCAGTGGCATCGGATAAATTTTATGATATTATTCAAATTAACTCTAAATCGGGCTTAGAGGGTTCAAACAAGAACTTTGCTTATGCCGGCGGTAAGTTCGGCGGCATTGGTCTGACCCAGAGCTTTGCTATGGAGTTGGTTGAATTTAATATTAAAGTAAATTCCATTTGTCCCGGTAACTACTATGACGGCCCCCTGTGGTCAGACCCGGAACGCGGTCTGTTCGTACAGTATTTAAAGGCCGGCAAGGTTCCCGGTGCAAAAACCGCTGAAGATGTAAAGAAATTCTATGAAGCAAAAACCCCGATTAAACGTGGTTGCATGCCCTTAGATGTTGCACGTGCAATTTTTTACATCGTAGAGCAGGAATTTGAAACTGGCCAGGCTGTTCCGGTTACCGGCGGTCAGGTTATGCTCAACTAGTATACAAAAAACATTTTAAGTTAAGGAGAGGATTTTATGGCAACACCGGTTATTATGCCCAGACAGGGTCAGTCAGTTGAAAGCTGTATCATTGGCAAGTGGCATAAACAAAAAGGCGATCAGGTAAACGTAGGCGATATGCTGTTTACCTATGAAACAGATAAGGCTACCTTTGATGAGGAAGCAACTGTCGCAGGTACTCTTTTGGAAGTATTCTTTGAAGAAGGCGACGATGTTGAATGCTTATTAAACGTATGTGTTATCGGTGAAGAGGGCGAAGATGTTTCTGCTTTCCGTCCTGATGGCGCAGCAGAAGAAGCACCTGCTGAAGCTGCTAAGGAAGAAACTCCTGCAGCCGCTGCAGCACCTGCAGCAGTAGCAGCACCTGCACTGTCTGACACCGCAAAAGAAAACGTATTCATTTCTCCCCGTGCTAAGAACCACGCTGAAAAGCTGGGCGTTGATGTTCGTTTTGCTGAAGGCAGTGGCCCCAATGGCAGAATCATTGAACGTGACGTTGAAGCACTGGCTCAGAGTGGCGTTGCATTCACAAAAGCAGCCGCTGCAGCAGCAGCCGGCAGCAGTGACCAGTTTGAAGGCACAGGCATCGGCGGCCGCGTAACCACCGGCGACTTAAAGAAACCGGTTGCACAGGCAGTTTCCGAAGCTATGGCTCCGCAGGAAGGCGTTGCTTACACCGATACACCGCTGACAAACATCAGAAAGGTTATCTCCAAGTCAATGCACAACTCTCTGTCCACCACCGCACAGCTGACCTTAAACACCAGCTTCGATGCAACAGAGATTATGGCATACAGAAAGAAACTGAAAAACAATGCAGAAAAGCTGGGTCTTGGCAACATCACCTTGAATGACATTGTTCTCTATGCTGTTTCAAGAACTCTGCTTGAAGGTCATGAAGACCTGAACGCTCACATGCTGGATGACAAAATGCGTCGCTTTAGCCATGTTAACTTAGGTGTCGCTGTTGACACACCGCGTGGTCTGATGGTTCCCACCATTTTCTGTTCTGAACTGAAGTCTTTGGCTGAAATCAGTGCTGAAACTAAGGAACTGGCAGGCGCTTGTCAGGGCGGTACCATCAGCCCCGACTTACTCACCGGCGGTAGCTTCACTGTTACCAACCTGGGTTCTTTCGGTATTGAATCCTTCACACCGGTATTAAACGCTCCTCAGACCGGTATTTTGGGTGTTGACACCATCGTTCAGCGTGCTAAAGAAGTTGACGGCGAAATCAAGTACTATCCTGCAATGGGTCTGTCACTGACATTTGACCACAGAGCAGTTGACGGTGCGCCCGCTGCTAAGTTCTTAAAAGACTTAAAGAACAACCTGGAAAACTTCAGCGTATTGTTAGCTAAATAATTTAACGAAGATAGAAAGAAGGCAACGATTATGGGTTATGATTTAATCGTATTGGGTGGCGGACCCGGTGGCTACTTAGCTGCTGAGCGTGCAGGTCATGCTGGTCTTAAAACCCTGTTAATTGAAAAACGCTTCTTAGGCGGCGTTTGCTTAAACGAAGGTTGCGTACCCTCAAAGGCGCTCCTGTATTCTGCAAAAATTTATGATTACGCTCGTTTTTCTGATCATTACGGCGTAACTTGCGAAGGTGTTAAGTTCGACCACAAGGCTGTTCTTGCCCGCAAGAAAAAAGTTGTTGACACCTTAGTTGGTGGTATCCGTGCACAGATGAAAGCAAACAAGGTTACTGTTGTTGAGGGTGAAGGTATCATTGACGGTAAAGAAGGCAATGAGATCGTTGTAAAAGTTGGCGACGAGCGTTACACTGCTTCCCGCTTAATCATTGCAACTGGTTCTATGCCTGTTATGCCTCCTATCCCCGGTGTTAAAGAAAACTTTGAGGCAGGCACTGTACTTACCAACCGCGAAATCTTAGATTTGGAAGAAATTCCGAATGAACTGGTTATCGTTGGTGGCGGCGTTATCGGTCTTGAAATGGCATCTTACTTCAATTCTGCAGGTTCTAAAGTAACAGTTGTAGAAATGATGAACAAGATTGCAGGCCCGACGGATAGCGAAATCTCTAAGATTCTCATGAAGAACTACGAGAAGAAGGGCATCACCTTTAAACTGGGTGCAAAAGTTACAGAAGTTAAGAAAGACGCTGTTGTTTATGAGCAGGACGGCAAAACCGAAGAAGTTAAGGCTGACAAGGTGCTTCTCTCCATCGGTCGTCGTGCTGTGACTCAGGGCGTTGGTCTTGAATCCTTAGGCGTTTTAACCGAACGCGGCGCTGTTGTAACAGACAGATTCATGAAGACAAACATCCCCAACGTATATGCTGTTGGTGACGTTAACGGTCACTCCATGCTGGCTCACACTGCTTACCGTGAAGCTGAAGTTGCAGTTAACAACATCTTAGGCAAAAAAGACATTATGCGTTATAATGCTATCCCCTCTGTTATTTACACCAATCCTGAAGTTGGTAGTGTTGGTGAAACAGAAGAAACCGCTAAGGCTAAGGGTATGGACATTGAAGTTGCTAACCTGACCATGAAATACAGCGGTCGTTATGTAGCTGAAAATGAAGGCGGAGACGGTATCTGTAAGGTTATCGTTGACAAAGAAACCCGCCGTTTGGTTGGTTGTCATATGCTGGCAAACTATGCATCTGAAATCATTGTTTCTGCCGGTATTATGATTGAAACCGAAATGCGTGTGGATGATATTAAGGAAATCGTATTCCCCCATCCCACCGTTTGCGAAATTGTTCGTGAAGGTATTTTTCAACTGTAAAATAAATTAATTACGAAAGGAAGTTTATTATGCCAAAGTCACAATTTATGGATCCTGATGTGCTCAGACAACCCGGATTTGTTGAATTTGAGCCCATCCCGGTAAACCAGTACAACAAGACAATTAAAGAAGAAAGCAAAAACTTTTCTAAGGAAGCTTTCATGCGCATTTACCGCGACATGGCAATCATCCGTGAATTTGAACAGATGCTCCTCGATATTAAGACAAAGAGCGAATATCAGGGTATCGCTTACAACAACCCCGGTCCTGCTCACCTTTCTTTAGGTCAGGAAGCTTCTGCTGTAGGTCAGGCTTATATCTTAAATAAGAACGACTACATCTTCGGTTCTCACAGAAGCCACGGTGAAATCCTTGCAAAAGGTCTTTCATGTATCCACAAATTAGAGGATAAAGAACTCTTAAATGATATGGAAACATTCTTCGACGGCCAGACATATAAGGTTGTTGAAGGCAAAGAAAAAGATAAGGGTAATGTTAAAGATTTAGCTATCGACTTCTTACTCTATGGTGCTCTTGCTGAAATCTTTG
>JAZSJR010000222.1:0-29383 GCA_045534415.1 Clostridia bacterium | reverse complement strand
AAAGAAGAAGCTTTTCAAATTATATCGGACTTGATAGTCACGGAAATCTTATATACAATCCGTTTGCTTATTATAAGCTCTCTACTTTATATAGTTTTTATTGTTCTTTAAAGGACACTTACAAAAACAATCCTGATTTTTACTTTAAATATATAAAAAAATGGCTTAGAACAAATAAACCTATAAATCATATTTATTCAGATGGACAAAACGACTTTGAGGCTTTTTTGAAACATTACATAGGCAGGTTAATCACGAAAGAAGATGCTACTTTGTTTTATGAGGCGTTTCAATATTATTATAAGCGTTATTGCGTAAAAAAATTTAAACGAAACAGTGCCCTTCTTGACGAATCCTTAAATATCAGAAAAGGAACAACGCAGCGAAAGGCTACTATGAATAAAAGCCTTAAAATGCTAAACTTGCCCTACGAAATAAAAAAAGAAAAGAAATGTTGGGTGCTGAGAGAAACAGAATAAAGCAAGCATTTCCAACCGCTGCCGGTGGGGACAGCTTAGACTGGAAAGAGCTGGCGGTGGAAGATATTGTAACCCGCGTGACGAAACGTGTGAAGCCGGGGTCTGTCATGCTCTTTCACAACGGGGCAAAAAACACCCCGGCGGCGCTTCCTCAGGTAATTGAAAAGCTGCAAGCAGAGGGCTATAAGTTTGTAAAAGCAACAGAACTTTTGCTTCCTGAGCCCACAGAGATTAACCACCAGGGGACACAGATGGCGGGCACAAAGAATCTACAGGAGGAAGAAACGACACAACAATGAACTGAAGAAAATATTGCGCGTCAGATTCTTCTGAAAAAACAAGCAGTAAACAAGGCCCTGTAATCACAAGATTTTTGTGGTTTACAGGGTCTTGTTTTTTGAGAATGAAAAAAACGATATAATATCCATATAAGTGGGTTTTGAACAAGGTTTTGTCGCAGAACTTACTTGCTTTTGCCAGGTGGCAATGTTATGATAATAATAGATATATTTAGCAATTGACAAGCCTTTGTTGATTTTTTTGGAGGATGAAAATGAAAATAGGATTTTTACCCTTATACATTAAATTGTATGATGATATTGGTTCAAAACGCGACGAAATGGTTATGTTTTATGAAGAAGTTACCGCTATGTTCAAAGAACGCGGGTTTGAGGTTGAAACCGTAGATTTTTGCCGTATTAAGCCTGAATTTGAGGCGGCAGTTGCCGGCTTTGAAAAAGCGGGTGTTGATGCCATTGTCACCTGGCACGCGGCATATTCACCTTCTTTAGAGTCGATTGATGTTCTTTGCAAAACCCGTCTTCCCATCATTGTGCTCGACAGCACACCCACTCTTGAGTTTGGTATGCAGCAGAATCCTGATGCTATTGGTGCCAACCATGGCATTCATGGCGTTATGGATCTGTGCAGCATGTTCAAGCGTTACGGCAGAAGTTATGCTATTGCCGCAGGTCATTATAAAGAATCTGACTGTATTGACCGCGTTTGCCGTTTTGTTCGCGCGGCCTGTGCTGCTAAAAATGTAAGCACCATGAAAGTGGGTCTTGTTGGTGGCGGTTTTGAGGGTATGGGAGATTTTTTGGTTCCACCGGAAGAAATGAAAGAGCGCTTTGGTGTAACGGTAGAAACGATTGCCCCTGAAAAACTGGCTGCAGCCTGCAAAGAGGTCAGTCAGGAGGCTGTTTTGGCTGAGATAGAACTGGAAAAAAGACGCTGTGACTTTGCAGATAATGTTATCCCTGAAGAATATGAGGCGTATATGTCATCTTGCTTAGCGCTTCGTTCTTATCTTGACAAAGAAAACTATACGGCCTTTTCCGTTAACTTTTTAAATGTTGATGGTCTGGGAACCATGCCCTTTACAGAATGCTGTAAGGCAATGGAGCGTGGTCTGGGTTATGCTGGTGAGGGCGATGCTTTAACAGCCGCCTTTACGGGCGCCTTCCTTTCCGTTTACCCCGAAACAAGTTTTGTTGAAATTTTCTGTCCTGACTGGAAAAACAATATGGTATTTCTGAGTCACATGGGCGAAATGAATTATCGGATTACAGACGGAAAGCCTTATATCTATCGTACCGGGTCAAAATATATCAAGGGTACAATGCCTTATGCCGGATATACGAAAATGAAGGGCGGCAAGGGTGTTTATGTCAACATCAGCCGTGGCGAAAAAGATTTTCAGATGCTTTTGGCACCGGCAGAAATGTTGCCGGTAGAGAAAGACAGTTTCACCTGTACAATGCGTGGATGGATGCGTCCTGAAAGTAAGTCGACCGCTGATTTTCTTGAAAAACTTAGCATAAATGGTGCAACCCATCACAGCATTTTTGTATATGGAGCCGAAGTTGAAGAACTTGCTTATTTTGGTCAGTTGCTTTCTATGGATACGGTGATTATCTAAAGACCTTTACATCCTGGTGTACCGTTACACGCTGTCAGGATTCAGCACAACAAAAAGGCTGTAGCAAAATCATTTTGCTACAGCCTTTTTTATTTATCATTCTTATAATAATTATTTTTTGCGAACGATAATGGCGCGGTCAATGAAAACGGCTTCCTGGTCATCAGCGCTGCCACCATACATTTTGCCTGTGAATTTCATAGAAAGATATACCTCACAGGCATCCATGGGGAACAAAACCGAAATACCGGTCAGACTCAGCCATTCAAAGTTATTGCCGAACATATCCACAAAGGTGTCACCGGAGTTGCGGATGCCGGAAACCTCGCCGATTTTATATAGGTGGAACTTGTCGGGCAGAATATCTTCTTTAAAGAGTTCTACGCCGCAAACCTTTTTGGTATCCTGCTCAATGACAATGGAGATGCATTTTGCGCCCATAGCATCGCAGGAGGTTGTTGCCAGATAAACAATTTCAAAAGAAACGGTTGTGTTATCTTTGCAGAGTTTTCCGGTTTTGCCTGTAGCCGAATCTGCATCATCCACAACAGAGAAACCATAAAGATGATTCAGAGAAAGATGGCGGCATGTATTTTTAAAGAAGAACTGATAAGCATCTTCCGGTTTAACGTGGCGCAGTTCTACAGCCAGTTTTTTTAAACTTTTAGTTTGTTTTGCTTGAAAGCATTCTGTCAAGCACGGTAGCAACCTGTGCTCTTGTTGCGGTTTGACGGGGTGCAAAATTACCGCCGTCCATACCGTTCATTAGGCCTTTATAACTTGCGTACTGAACGAAGGGTTTTGCCCATTCGCTGATCGCATCTGTATCTTGATAGGTTGTGCTGAAATCTTCGGGGACCTTCATATCGGCACCTGTCATTAAAGCACTTGCAGCCGAAAGAATTTTACTCATTTCTTCACGGGTAATGGAGTCATTGGGGCGGAAATGGGTATCCGCTGAAATGATTCCCATATCAAGCACCGCTTTTACATACGGCGCATACCAGCTTTCAGCCGGCACATCAGAAAATTCTGTTTCCGTACTGTCAATCTCTAGCTTCAACACTCTGGCAACCATCGTGACAAGCTCTGCACGGCTGATGGATTCATCGGGACGGAAGGTTTCCCCATCGCCCTTAACAATGCCCGCTTCTGCCATTCTGGTAATGCTTTTTTCTGCCCAATGGTTATCAATATCATCAAAGACTGCTTTTCCGATTCCTTCGCCGCCAACGGTTCCCGGCTCTTCCGTTTTGCCTGGCTCTTCCGACTCTCCGGGCTTTTCAGAACCGCCGCCGGCTGCACCGCCGCTACCACCCATAACGCCGCCCTTGTCGGCGCTAGGGTCGTTTTTAACCTCATTGGATTCTTGGTTGCTTGGAGTCAGCATTCCGTCGGTGATTTCAAATTCTACCGTTTTGCCGTTGTAGAGAACGGTTTGAATGCTGTTACCGGTCTTAATAGAAACATTCTCAATGTTGACATCGTTGGAGGTATAAATCTCAGCGCTACTTCCTACAATAGTGCTGGACAAAGCCTCTACCTGAGCACCGGCAGAAAGCAGGGTTTCGTCGCTGGTTGTCTTGATATAGCTGCCGTTATAGAGAATAGTTTCTAAAATTTCGCCATCTTCTGAAGTTCTCACCAAAGCCATCTCTGCATCAGAGGTGTAGTCAGCAAAGGCGTGAACTCCGCCGGTTGTGTGACCGTAATCCAGCATATAGTAAATGTAATTGACCTCGTCATCAATAGTGACCGTAATCTTCATTGCGGTCGCATCGTGATTTTCGATGTCATCGCCTAAACTGATGTGTTCAGCAACTACATCTCCCTGGTTTTTATAAGGAAGGAGTACAGTGTCAAAAGTTTCAGGACCTAAGATGTTTTCCTTGCTGTAATACCCATAGGGAGCCACAGAACCAACGCCCCATGCTTCTGTGTCATAGCCCATTGCTTTCATCATTTCAGCATCGGTATCCGCTGATGCGATTTTAATCTGAGCACCAGAGGTAAAGTCTGAGAAGAACTGGCGTTTTTCTGCATTACTGTTGATGCTACCGTCTGCTGCCTGGGTGGCCTGTGCAGACATATGCCAAAGCTGTTTATAGCTATGGGGCTTTGCTGCTTCTTCCGGAATAGACATATCCGGCGACATCCGGTCAGATACAATGATGATATTGGGTTTTAAGAAGGTAACTGTTCTTCTGTGGTCAACACAGTTATTTAAGTCATCAGCGGCCTGTGCTTTGTTAGAATGAGTTGTGATACTACAGAAGTCGTAATTCGCATTGCTGACCCAACTGTTTTTCTCGCTCAGAAGCGTCAGGATGCTAGTACCCATACCCGATACAAGAGCCTGTGAGGTATTGTCAATTTCAACGGTATTATGACCGCGGGTACTCTTTACAAAATCGCGTTCCGGACCTCCGTCATAGTTATAATAACCGCCGTCGATAAGCAACGCTCTTTGATAAGCGTTTAAAATAAGCTGGTTTGCATCTGAATGGCTATGAGTCTGGAAGCTACTGCTTGGCATAAAGAGATAGGTGCCGTCATCTGACCAGTCAGAACGCATAATGGCCAGCATATTGCCTTCGTAGAACTGAGATGTCCAGTCAGGCATTGTTCCCTTTCTGCCATAGGTATTAATGAAATATGTAATCTCATCATGGGTCAAATCATAATAGTTCTGTCCTTTTTCAGTGATACGGGTTCTTGACTTACCGTTATCACCCCAGGCGATGCTGACACCGCCGTTAGAGCCAAGGTTTGCCACATAGCGGGTTGCCTTGGAAAGAAGCTCTTTGGCTTCGTCTGTGTAGTCATAGCCCAGAATTAAAATCTTTTCCCAGAACTGATAGAACTGGTCAAGAGCCATTGAGGTATAACCGTCAGAACCTTCAATGTAAGAACCGTCGGGGAAGAAGCTGGCTTCCATCAGGTTTTGGGTAATCTCAATAGAGTTTTTAATGAAATCCTTTGAGGCAGAAAATTCCGGCATAAAGGCTGCGGCTGTGGAATAGCATTCAGCTTCCAGAATCTTCTGGTTTGCACCCAAACCGGCGTTGGCCGGGTCATTTAAGAAAATATCAAGTTCGTTGGCACCGTGCCACAGATTCTTTAAAATAGCTGTACAAGCGTCCGGTGTCATATACCGGCTCTTTTTCAGAACGTCGAACATATTCACAATGCTCTCTAGTTTAAGACCCAAATCTAGCGCACGGGGATATGCACCATAGCGAACAACATCACCTAAATCTTCCCAGTCTAATGAGCTGGGGACTCTGCCGGCTCTGACTTCTTCGTTATATACAAATCGGCCCTGAGTATCAATGATAAAGTCCATTAAGTCCCAGATAACAGTGTAAGCATACTTTTCGTTACCGGTGTAGGCATATTCTGCCGCTGCATTTGAGTGGTTGCTGAAACGGGCACTCTGCAGAATGTATTCACTTTCTGCATTCCCTACGTTTCTCCAGGTATCCTTGCCGGGAAGACCGTTATAGTTAAATGTATATTCGGTAATACTTCTCATGGTAACGGTTGAAGCATTCCAGTCAGTACCTTCGCGGCAAACAACCAGTTCCTTGGAGTTTGCATAGGGTTCGTCAATTTTTGCATATAAGTACAAATATACATCCGTTACATCGTCAGTCTGCTTAATGTCTGTAAAGTCAAACTGCAATAAAAGGTCAGATAAGCCTTCACTCTGGAGGTCTCCGAAATAGGTAACAGGCATCTCAGTCAGGTCAGAGAAATTTGTATATTCATACTGACCGCCACGGATAACGGTGTCACCGCAGGTGTAATAGGTTCTCTTTGAACCATTAACAATGACTTCTACTCTGGGACGCATATTTTCCATGTGGTACTCAGAAGAAAGCACTAAAGCGGTTGACTTTTCATTATACCGGGCTGCCACCTTATAGTTTGTAACAGCACCTTTTACAACGCTGTTTTTCAGGGAGAAGATGTGTTCCTTATATTCGTGAGAGGTAACCGGTCCAATTGTTGCAAAATGATTGTGGTTCTCACTATCACGAATACCGCTCATAATAAAGGCTTCCGTATACGCGGAGTTACGGGTGAGAGGCTTCGACGCAAAGCTTGCGGAACGATTCTTCATATAAGCAAGAAGCTCTTCTTTTGCAAGGGTATAATCCCCTGCTTTGGCTGCTGCTTCTACCTTGCCCAGGTTTCTGCCGTAGCCATAGTCGATTTTACCCTCTGTTGACCAGTCACTTCCGTCCCATACGCCGAGGAAATCTTCATCGCTCATGTGTTTGGGGTCATAAAGCATTTCATCCGGCAGAACAGTAAAGGTAAAGTCTTTGGTTCTGACCGCTGTACCATAAACAATGACTGCCGTCATGGTAACTGTTTGGGGAGAACCATCCCAATAGGGACGGATAACACGGCCTGTTTCGGTAATCACCTTTGAATTGTTGGTTTTCCATAAGTAAGTACTGCCGTAAGGACCTTTATCCAAAAGATTCAGGCTGGTGGTTACGGCATCAAAACTGGTATCGTTAAAGGTTAAGAAATTCCAGTTTTCTGCACAAAGGAACTCGTCATCTTTTTCGGCAATCGTTTCGTCTTCTGTGTAATAGGGCATAACATTAAAGGTAAATTTCTTGATTGCAGCGAAGCAACCATAAGAAATGGTTGCCGTCATGGTAACCTCTTCTTCGTTGGGCCAGTTGGGAGGACGGGTTACAATACCTTCATTTGTGATGTAGTCCTCATTAGAGCTTTCCCAGGTGATGGTGCTGCCGTACTTACCTTCGGTTACAAGATTTAAATCGCTGGCAAGCTTGCCGGATGCCGGTGCGGGAACACCGTCACGAATCAAATCTTCTGTCAGCCAGATTTTATCCTGCTCCGGTCTTTTATGAGCGGTGGGATAGGTGGTAAAGGTATCATATTCTGTTAACTTAAGGGTCAGGAAATTGCTGCCTTCAATATCTGTGGTGATTCGGCTGAGCATTGCTGCAGCGGTTGCGCTATAAGGCTTTGCTTCGTATAAAACACAATCATCATTCAGCCACAGGGTTACGGTTCTCGATTTTTCATCGGTCATAAAGGTTACCTGAACCGTACCGGTATAAGCCGATGTAAAGGATTCAGTTAAATTGCCCTCATCATCTCTGTGACGAATTCTGAAGGTATTATTATTTTGCCAGTATATCTGGGTGCTACCGCCGTCAAACTGCTGTTTGATTTCGCCGGTGCCTTCCTTAGTCATAGAGTACTGCACAACCGCCAGGTCGCCAATAGCCTGAGCCGAGGGCTGCAGGGGATAGATAAATCTGGTTGCCTGACCCTCTGCGGGCACTCGTTCTCTGGTCATTTCAACATAACCGTCATGCTCAACAATGCGGCCGCCCCAACCACGGCAGGTTGCCCAATCGTCAACGAAGTAGCCGGAGATGGATGTTTCTTCTGAGCTGGAGGACCAGCCGTCTGTATGGGTGGTATATTCTGCTTTATAAACGGTTTCGTACCGCTCCGGCAGAGGAATGTTATCAAAGGTATAGGTTTCAGGCAGAACACCCAAACGGAATTCTTTTGACAGGCTGTAATCGCCGTTTATGACCGTTGCGGTAATGGTTGTATAGATGTTACCCTCCTGATTTTCAGGTCTGATAACCGTACCATCTGCCTTGATTAAAGTATCGTCATTTGTTGCCCAGCTAATAGTGCTGCCATAGGGGCCTATGGTGTATAAATCAAGGTCATCGCTGATTAAGTCCGTTCCCACTAAAGAGCCGGTTAAAATGCTTTTTAAGGTAAGGGTATCATAGTCCTTTTTTAAAATGACCAGGTCACCCTCTCCGTTGCGAAGAACCGTAACCTTAATCTGAACTGTTTCATCTTCCTCTCCCGCCTCTACCAGGGCTGTCAAAGTTACCTCAGTGTCAACGTCAGGTCTTGTTACAACGCCGTCGTTAGAGAGAATCTCGGGATGTGAAGAATCCCATGTAATGGTAGTGCCACGCATACCTCTTGTGGGCAGGTCCACATCATAGGCAATAACACCGTCTAAAATTTCTTCTGACTTAAACAGTAAATCATAGGTTAAATCAGCCGCATCAAGACGGACAGCACGCTCATCATCTGTTGTGGTGTAATAGAAACGTAGATGTTCAATCTGAGAAGAGAACACTGCGTTATCTTTAAGAAACAGCACATTGGAAATCGGCCCTGCAGTCATAAATTTATAATTTTCTGCGGCAACCTTGTTGTTTAACAATAAAGTCATCAGGCCGGCTTCGGTATCAACCTTTATGGTAACCTTAACCTTATTGGTGATTCCAAAATCTGCAGCCGCAAAGTCTGTATAGGCTCTCGCGCCTTCTTCATTGGGGTAGAAAAATCTGACCATACCGTTTGTGTACCAACGCAAATAACTCAGCCAGGCACCGCTTTCATTTGTCAGAGTTGCCTGCGGTCCCTCGCAGGTGGAGGGCTTTTCCATAACAAAGTCCATAGCAAATTTGCCGGTAATCTCACGCTTTTCTTTGGTGAGATAAATGTTGGCTTTTGTGGCAGAAGAATCTGAAGCACTGGTAGAAATATTCAGCTTGCCGTCTGTCACCTCAACATGACCAACCGCACCGTTTGTAAATGCCATGGTATCGGCATCAAACGCATCAAATTCTTCACGGCGGGCCATGGTTAAGAAAGCCGGTGTTCCGTCAACAGAAGCACCTAATGCCGGAATTTTAAAGGTAAAGGGTTTGGTAACGGTGGTGCTTCCTGATTCTAGCGTTGCTGTCAGGGTTACATTTGCCTCTGTCTCGCCGGGGGTCACATAGCCGGTAGAGAGGTCAATGAACTGGTCAGCACCGTCAGATAAGGACCAGGTGATGTCAACATCGTTGGCACCGGACTCAATTAGGTTTAAGTCATCAACCAGATAGCCGTTTGCTGTTAGAGGTCCATAAAAAACAGTATCAGCAAGCCCGTCGGCAACTTTTTGAATTTTCTCTTCGTCAGTCATGGGCTTCGGTACCGGGCGATAGCAATGAAAATCAGCCAGTTCGACACTACCTTTATAAAGTGATAGTTTTACAGTAGAGATGGAGGTATAAGTTGAGGCATCAGCTGCGGGGTAGGTATGTTCCCAGGCTTCCCTGTCGTTGAGCCAGAGTTTGACCGTTCCTTCCTCTGTATTAAATTTTGCAGTTACTTTCAGGGCGCTTCCTGTTGCACCAAAATCGTTAATGGTTTTGGGGGATAAATCGTTCTGATGTCTGCCGCCGGCATCCCAGTAATCGAGTCTAAGGCCGGAGAGATTCGGGTTCCAGGCAAGATACATATTAGAGTCAAACCAAAGTCTGTGAGAGTTTTCCCCACCGTCTGCGTTGTGCAGAAGCACCTCGATGACATATTCGCCTGTAAGGGCAGAGCCGTCCTCTGTCAGGTTAAGGGTGAAGGCGGTTTTTCCGCCGGTTTCGGCGGTAGAGGTTTTTAAAGCACCCTCTTCGGTTATATAGCTAACTCCGGCAGTGCCGATGGTTACAGTATCGGTTGATTCGGGGGTTTCATCATCGGTTTCAAAGTCTTCGTGTACCAGAGTTCTCTGCACTTTAGGAAGACCTTCCGCTTCTGCATAATACCATTTGAAGCTTTCCACTTCAATGGTCATTTCGGTAGTTGTTTTAAAAGATACACATGCAGCATTGCCCTGCGTTACCTTGACATAATCAGAGCTGTCATCTATCACTTTTTCATCCCCCACCCAAACGGAAAGGGTTTCGGTAACGGTGTTATACTGTGTTGTAATTGTCAGTTCAGAAGTGTCGGTAGCAATAGGCAGAGACAATGCACCGCTGGTAGCACCGATTCTGATATCTGCGCTTGTATGACTGGTTTTGCGCCAGCGGATATCGGCGATGATGCTGTCGGCAGCAGATAAAAGGAACATTTGAATCTGTCCATCAGAGGAGGACATCAGACCGGTCTGCTTAATGGTGTATTCTGTTACAATATTACCCACCGCTGCAGCCTTGTTCCGGTTTAAGTGGATTTTAAACCAGCGGTCAGCTGCCTCGGCGCCACTTGCAGCAATTTTTCCACCACCATAAACTGCGCTAGCTCCAAGTTCAATGCGCTCATTGGGAGTGTCGGCAGTAAAATCATCTTCATATTGGGCAAGATAAACCTCAGGCTTTTGGTTTTCTGCCGAGACGGGCAGAGCAAAAGCCATAGGCAACAAAAGTGCCAAAGCCAGAAATTCTAAACATAGCCTATAAATGGTTTTTTTCATAATGTACCTCCTGAAAAATATGAAAGCTATAGAAAGCGTTTATTTCTTTTGCTTTTCTGTTTGTCCCCTTTTTGGAGGCAAACAGAAAAACATAAGAATGTATTTCTGTTTGTGCGTGGGCTCTCTCTTTAACATAAGGTTGCTCCCTCCCTCGTTGGGAGGGCGCGTGATATGTATATACTTTTCCGGTGCACAGTAGGTTATGCATCCGGAAACGGAGGACAGGTTACTGAATGGTCCAGGAATCAACAATGGGTTTTAAATCATTGTCCCAGTAGAATACCGTTGCACCTTCCCAATCTGCCTTGGAAACAGTGTAAACCTTGCCAGGGGTCAGGCTCATAGCGGCTGTACCCAGGTTGGCTAAGGATTTTGTTTCATCTGCACCGGTGTAGGTTGCAAAGTACAGACGGCCGGTTTTTGCGCTGTCTGCTGCAAACTTAACGGTGTTGTCGGTTTCTGCTTTCATCAAGCCCTTAACAGGTCTGTAAACACGAATGTCGCCAACGCTGGCTGTACCGTATGGTTGAAAACGTATTTTACTGTTTGCACTTGTCATAACAGTATCGTTAAATGTATGTTCGTATGCATAAATATCGTTAAACCAAAACTTAATGCTAGCAGTTGTTGTGTTGATAAGTGCGGTTATTTTAAGAGTGTCTTCTGCGTTGAATTGTGCGTTATTAGTACCAATCTGGTATTGATCATCATTTGGAGCCCAATGTCTAACCATAATCCCGCCATAAGTGGAATTAGATGTCCAAGCAATATACATGTTCTCATATAAATATACACGATGTCTGTTGGTACTTGATGAATCTTTCGGTAAACTAATTTCCACGACATATTCACCGGTTATTGCATCGCCGTTATCATCTGTTAAAGCATAGTCCCATGCTTTTCCATTTGATGTGGATGTAATCTTACCATCTTTCCATGAATGGCTTACTCCGGATGCACTATGGAGAGTTACTTTTCCATGATTTTGAGCTGTTGTCATATCATTTTCAAAGTCTTCGTGTGAAATCTCTTCCCAAAGAGCAGGAATGTTTGCTGCCTGTTCGGTATAAATTTTAAGGTTATCCATTGTTAATTTTTCCAGTGCTCCGCTCATGGAAATATAGAAGCCTGTAACTCGGTCAAAATCATCCTTTGCATAGTTCTTGCCGGCATCTTCCGAAAGCACTTCCTCCCCGTTAACCCAAACTGCATAAGCATCTGTAGCCGGGTTCATTTTAACTTTAACAGGGATAGTGTTGCCACATGGTACATCTATGTGATTTGCCACAGAGGTGTTGGCACTTACCATACGCAATTTCTGACTACCACCAAGCCAACGAATATCGCCGACTATATCGTTGTCAGTATTTCCATTTCCTAAAAGGTAAATACGCACATAGGGAGTTGAATAACGGGTAAGTCCGACGTTTGAAAGAGTAAATTCAAAATAAACCGGTTCAGGAATGCCCTCTTTTGCTGCGTAAAATGTTCCAAATTTAACATCCACAATGTTGTCGGCTGTCAAAAGACCGTCAGACTGTACGGTTGCGCCGCCGTCAGGCAACGCAATATGCTCGGTGTCAACAGTTTGTCCTGAAAAATCATTTTCGTAAACCATTTTTGCAGGCGCTTCTTCGACAACAAGAGTGCTGCTTGCCGCTGAAACGGACAGGCAGCCCATGGCTAGGATAATGCCAAGAATCAACGCTAAAAGTTTTTTTGCATTTTTCATCTTTTTACCACCTTTTCATTTTATTTTTGGATCATGAAAAAATTTTGTTCCATCTCTCTGGTTCTGAGAGATGGAGAGGGATGCTGTGCATCCCAATATTGTTAATCTTCAATAATAACAATCGCAGTAACCTTGCCGGAATCAAGTAAGATAAAGGCCTTTGAAGCTTCTTCTCCTGCATAGGCAGAAGCTGTAACATCTTCTAAAGAGCCGGGAGTAATCCAGCCGGAGGAACGGTCATAGTGATAAACCGGCGGACCGTTAAGCTTGGGCGCACGCTGCATAGAAGGTGTTTCGCGGTCGCCACCATCTTCTTCAAAGCTCAGGTAGAGTTTATCAATATAATCGTTCATTTCAGAATCGTAAGAATCTGTAATGACATCGTAAATATAACCATACATACCGGGTTCGCCAGTTTCTGTGTAGATATTATTGTTGAAATTGTTTTCAAGGCCCTGAACAGAATAGATTTTCTTAATACCGGAAATTCTGCCAAAGCCGTCCTTGATGTAGCGAATCAGGTCACCCTTGCGGAGGGTTGCTGCGACATTATAGGCCTCACCGCTGGATGTAGTTGCAATCTTGACAAGATTTGTGCCGTTTAACAGCTCAATTTCATAAACCATAGCCCCTGCATCATCACTGGTGGTGCCGATGGCTTTGTTCACGCTGCCAACAATACAAATATCGTCAGTGGAGCTGGGAACCGGTGGAACCATGTCGGACTGAATCAAAAGAACGTCAACAGGCTCTGCATTGGGGTCTGTATAGTCAAGGTTGGGGAAAAATATGGTTCCGTCAACCAAGTTTTGTGTACTTGCATCGGCTATGCCAACCTGAACATAGTATTCAGAAATTTCTGCGTCATTACTGGAGGGAATACAGATAAATTTGGTATTTTCGTCTGTTGCATAGCCACGGAGTAAGCCTTCGCCACCGAAGGTCATGGCTCTGGCATTGAGGGTATGTTCACGTCTTAAGGAAACGGAACGGCTGATATCATAAGTATGTAATTCAACGATTTTTCCATCAGCGTTTGTGCGGAAAGCGATGATACAGCGGGAGAGCTGTGTCAGGTCAAGGTCTATTGACTTAACACGAGTACCACGGATAATTACGGGATTTTCGGGGTCAATCACCTCTTCTGATTTGTTGTGATAAATCAGGCTTTCAGCACATTCATAAACTTTTACGGTTTCGTTCTGGAAATAGTAGGTTACTTTTTCGGTATCGCCGGAGATTGTAACCTCTTTCCGAGGCTCGGTGCCGGAAATTGTCTGCAGGAACAGGGTCTTGTCTATACCTCCAATACGACCTGCATCAATAGCATAAGCATATTGGTAGTTTCCGACAACAACATCGGAGCTGCCAATCACCTTGCCAAAGCAATCTAAAGCATAAGTGGCGTTTTCGCCAATTTTGGCTGTAAAGTTATCAGAACCATCAGGTTTCTTTGCCACCTGATACTCTACATCATCAATCCAGATACCCTGTGTTGAAGTGGCGGTTATTTTACCGGAAACGGATTCTTTACTGATAACAGCCTTAACAAAATTGGAATCTGATGACACAAAAATGGCAATGCCATCTCCGGATTCAATATCGGAAACAGGAACCGTGTTACCCTCTGCGTCTAAAATGGTAACCGTCTTTTCATCAATGGAATCATCTAAAACGACAGCTCGTTTGCCATTTAAGGTTGCATTATTTTTAAAGTAAACGGTTAATTTTTCGGCATTGACCTTGTCAACGATAAAGCTCTGGGCTTCATCAATCCGTAAAACATCTGCTACACTATCGCCATTATTATCAATAAAGGTATAAGAGCCATAGAAAATATCCCGGCTGCCGGCAGGAACAGATGTCAACCGACCATTATATAAAGTCGGAACACCGCCAATCACATCCACTTCATCTTCTTTGCCGTCAGCATCCTCTACGGTTGCCGTATCACCGGACCAGGTTACGTTTTCTGCATCAGCCTCAGTAATGGTTGTGTTAGCAGTTACCATGAAATTCTTAATCTCAACAGGTTTTCCGTCTCCATCTACCTGTGCATAAACAATCAGCTCATAGCCCAGGTATGCATCCATTGCGGTTTTTGTTTTGAGTCTGGTGCCGCCGACCATCACATATCCGTCTTTTAAGGCCGGTTCGGTTGCCGTCAGGCTCGCATTTGCGGTTTCGGTAAGAATACCGGTGAAACGGACAAGTTCTTTGTTTTCGGTCAGAATATCATACAAGGTGTAGGTAGCGGCAGAATAGTTCTGCATAAAATAACCGCCCAGGGGCTTAACGCTCAACGCATTGTATAAAATGGTTGCAACATCGCCACGGGTGATGGTGCCTTCTTCAGCGCTAACGCCCTTTAACAGACCCATTTTTCCTGCCTGGATGCTATAACCCGAAGGATAACCACCCAGTTCTTGTGCAAACTGTTCATAGCCCAAAACGGTCACAATCATTTTCAGTGCTTCAAAGCAGTTTACATCTTTGTCCGGCATAAAGGTTCCGTCACCCATGCCGTTTAAAATGTCCATATCGCTCAAGATGGTGATTACCCCATAAGCCCAATGGTCTTCAGAAACATCCGAAAAACTCTTCGAGCCAACATTGAGACCCTCAACCTGTAAAATTCTGGCTACGATGGCGGCCATTTGAGCCCGGGTGAGTGCATCGTTTTCTCCAAACGTGCCATCTTCATAGCCCTGCATCAGACCGAGCCCCTCAAGCTGTGACCGGGCGCGGTCAAAGCCTTCTGCCCCGGCGATGGCGCCAAAGCTGAGAATCAGGCAAACGGCCAAAAACAGCGATACTGCCTTTTTAAAATGTTTTAACATCATACCTCTCCCTCCGTTAATTTTCGGTATCTTCTTTATTTAAAGTTGTTAAATTTTATCGAGGTCATTTAAAGTGAATGTAATATCAGCCGAGCAGTTTTTAAATTCTGAAATGCTCATACCCATTTTTTTCTTAAATAACCTGGAAAGATAACTGGTATCGGTGATACCCACTTCTTTTGCCACTTCCTTTAATGTCATGTTTCCGCTGCTAATGTAGGAAGCAACCTTTTTCATTTTTACAAGGTTAATATAAGAAATAATCGGCATATTGTTCTTTTTCTTAAAAACCTGGTTCAGGTAATTAGCGTTTTTGCCAATGGCTTCAGCGATGTCGCCCAATGCTATTTTCTGGCTGATATTTTTTTCAATATAAAGTTTGATGCGGCTGTCTAAAATATCTTGCATTTTGCTGATTTTTGTTTCTTTTTCTGTTTTGGTCGTTTTTGCAATATCACACAGCAGTTCTACAAAATAAATGCCGCACTTTTGTTTGCTGATCGGGTCTGCATTCTGATATTCCTGCACCGCTTTTTTTAAAAGAAAGACCATCTCTTCGGTTTGGTCGCAGGGTTCCAAAAAAACGGAACGCAGATTTCATCGGGTACCAGAACATCGGGCATTCCTTCAATGAGCCGGGTATCTGCATCCACCATAGCCGAAACGGTGTAGTGCACATAGGTTTCATCTTTTTGAACTTCCATATATAGCGGATATTTGTGAGGCAGCAGTAAGAAACTTTTTTCTTTTACCATATAGGTTTTGCCTAAAATGTTTACGGTCAGATTTCCGCTGATTACATATAGAATTTCTAAATTGGGCACCGCTTCTTTAAAGTGGCATTTGTATTCCGGGCAGGAGTAAACATGAGCAAACACCGGCTCCGGAATGGATTTTAATTTCAGAATAAGATATAACATTGGCATCACCTGAATTCATTAAATATAATAAAATTCAAAAATAATGTAAACTTAATCTTTCTGCTATTGGGTTTATAAAATAAAGTTTGCTTCTTTGAGTAAGCGCTTGGCGTTACCTGCCATAATGTTTTCAATGTCAGAATCCTTTAGTTTTAACTGACTTGCAACACGCTTTAAGGCGAGAATCTGTTCGTAATACATCATGGTGATGTTTTCTTCATCAGATTCACGCATATGTGGCTGGCCGTCAACATCTCCGTACAGGCCGCGGGGAACAACATTATAATAAACGCCGTTTTCAACAATGCGGTACATACGCATGGTAGCAATCGGCAGATCGGAGCCAAAAATTAAACGGTCAGGTCCAACTGCCTCGATGCAGGCGCGAATGGCGTCATCGCAAACATTTGCGGTAAAGTCAAAATACATGTTTTTTGTTTTACCCAAAAGGTCAAAGGCATTTCCGATATCTTCTTTTGAATAGGCTCTGCCGATGTGTGCAACAACCAGTTTCAGATTGGGGTATTTTTCTTCAATCTCCAATAACTGAGCCAGGTTCACAGGGTCTTTAAGGCGCAGAGCGCGGGGAATGTGCAACATGACAATCCACCCATTTTTGTCTGCGACCTCTAAATGTTCCTTTGGTAAAAAGTCGTAAATACGAATCTCGCTTACAGGCAGATAAGGGGGGCAGTTGCTGAGATAAGGCTTTAAGCCCAGAAAACCGCCTGCCTTAACTCTTTCTTCCAGTTCGTCTGCCGGCATATCGTAAGAGGTTCTGTAAAGAGTGGGAAAGCTGTACTTACGACCATCATCACGCACATAATCATTGACCGCGTCAATGTCGCAGAGGCAACCGCCGAAAATGAGAGGGGTTACCTTATGCTTCGGAAAAAGCAGGTCGTAGCATTTTATTAAATCTTCTGTGGGCAGTTCGTCGTACACAAGTCCTGTCCAGGATGAACCGCCATTATGCTGCCCCCAACTTTCAAAGGAAAGTTTGTTTATATGCGTGTGAAAATCAATAAAGGCATCAGGCAAAAAGGGGATAATCTCTTTTTCGTAAACAAGACGGTCGTAGTCATTCACAACAAATTTAAGCATCGTTATTATTCTCCTTTGCTACAAGCATTATAAGCCGATAACTCGTTTTTAAATAATCCAGTGCCGATTCCTGCCATCATAGCGGCACCGACAGCACCGGCATTTGCCCCACGGGAAACACGAACCGTGACGCCGCAGATTTCTTCAATCAGTTTGTGCCACAGGGGGTCAACAGAAGGGCCGCCAACCATAACGGCAGAGCTTAAGTCAATCCCTAAATTTTTCACGCGGCTTAGTTGTTTTTGAAGCAGGTGAACTGTTCCCTCCATAATGGCACGGGCAATATCTTCTTTTTTATAGCTTTTAATTTTAGCATCGTCAGGCTCGTCATTGGGACAAATGGTGAGCCCGCCAGCACCGGGAGTGCTCTTCGCGGCAAGCTCAGACAAAATGCTGTATGCCTGGTCAGAATCATCAATATAACGGTGCACATATAACTGAATGCGGTTTGCAACCGAGGCAACAGAAACCATTGTACCCCAGCATCCGCCGTCGGCGGTTAAGAAGGGGTCAAGCAAAAGCTTGGCATCTGCGGCTTTGTTTCTGTCTTTAATGGGGAAGAAACCTACCCAGGAAGTGCCGCAGGAAAGCAGAACCTCGCCTTCATTTAAAACACCAACTCCGCGGGCCGCAGAGGGATGGTCAAAGGTGCCTAACACCACGGGGGTTTCAGCAGGCAGACCGCAAATCTCTGCCATTTCGGGGAGAACACCGCCCAAAACGCTGCCACAGGGAAGAATGGGTGGCAGCTGTTCTTCGGTGATTTCTAAAGCATTCAGGATTTCGGGAATGTATTGCCCTGTTTGTTGGTCAATCAGGTAAAAAGGTGTACCGGCCGAGGTGCTGATGCCCCATTTACCGGTTAAGAGGTAGTACAGATACTCCGTACTCATACACACCATTTTGCTGTTTTTTAGAACTTCTGGCTGATGTTTTTTTACATAACATAAAAGAGCAAGTGGCAATCCTTTATAGCTAAAGGGCCAACCCATACGCCGATATAACGCATCCAAATCCATAGGACCTAAAATTTCCTGGGTTTCTGTTGTAACGCGATGATCCTGCCAGTTATAAATTGGTGTGGCGGGCTGATTATCTTCATCTAAAATCAGTAGATTACCGCTGGCAGAAGCTGCACAGACACCGCAGATTTTTGCATCTGTGCTTTGTGCGAGCTCGCGAATGGTAGCCAAACAGACGGAGGAAAAAGCCTTTGCATCAATCTCGAATCCGCCGTTTTCAAGGATTCTGTAATCAAAAACACCCTTGGCAGTTTTTATAACCTTTCCCTCTGTTGTCATTAAAACACCTTTCACAGAGGAGGTGCCGATGTCTAAACCAAGTAAATATTCCATGCCATTTTCTCCTTATTCACCGATAACCATAACCTGTACAGTTCTTTGTCTTGCACGGGTGTTATCAAAATCAATAAAGTGAATAAAACCAAATTCGCCTAAATCCATTTCGCCATCTTCAATGACGATGGTTTCGCTTCTGCCGATGATGGAGGAGCGCAGGTGTGCGTCGGTATTGTGGCAACCCCAGGCATCTTCATCGTGCTCTTCGGCAAATTTTAATGCTTTCGGACCGGGATGGAGATACATGCCTTCATATTTACATTCAGGTACCATTTTATCCATTACATTAACAAGGTCCTGCTGCAGGGTTTCAAGGCCGGTCATTGACATATCAAAAGCACATTCCTGAGTGATGACGCAGCAGGTGGTGTGGTGTGAATATACCACACAGATGCCCTCTTTCACGCCACTTTTTTTCACAATTTCTCTCGCCTGGGAGGTTACATCGTGAAAGGAAATGGCTCTGTCTCTTGACTGAACTTTAAAAGATTCTCTGTATATCATATTATTTACCCTCCTGTTGATGTTTTAAATCATCGGCTGCCCGTCTTGTTGCGGCAATCATTTCGTCGATCATCGCAAGGGGATCTTCGGCATTCATAATACCGGAGGCAGCACCGGCTGCTTCAGAACCCGCCATAATGAAATCATACACCTGCTGGCCGTTTGTAATGCCGGCAGCCTGTTCAATTAAAATATCCGGATCAATTTTTCTGATTTCGCGGATAACTTCCACAACATAACCCATATCAGAAACACCGCCTCCAGTGCCGCCGATGAGTTCAGAGGGTTCGGGGTTAATAATGTCAGGGTGAAGTTCGGCAATTGCTTTTGTTTCTGCAACAGAGTCAGCACAGGCAAACACCAGCATGTCAAGTTCGTTGGCACGGTCAATGGTTGCCTTGATCTGGGGCAGGCTCATGGGCTTTTCGCAGTGGTTTACAACAACGCCTTCTGCACCGGCTGCTTTTAATGCTTCAGGCAGAATGTCTGCCATGCCGCGACCGGGGCGCAGGGTATCCATATAAGGTGCTAAAACAATCAGATGTTTGGTGTTTTCAACCACCCGTCTGATTTCAACAGCCGGGCAGATAAACAAAACATCAATGTCATATTTTTCAGCGGCTTTATCTGCTGCGATAGCATATTCTAAAACCGTATCGCCATATATGTAATTTTTTGTCCCAATTTCAAAATAGGGAGTTCTGATTTTTCTTTTCATGTGCTTTACTCCTTGGTAATTTTTAATTATTATAAATTGATATTCTTAAAAAAATTATAACAATTTAGCACAATTATTGTAAATGTAGTAAACACATTTATATGGACGAAACATTGTTGAGGAATAATTCTTTAAATATGGGAGAAAAAGGGTGGTTTTTTCAGGATTTAAGGAGAGAAGTTTAGCAATAGTATCACCTTGTACAGAAGCATTTTTTTCGTTTGCCGATAAAATGTTCAAAAAATCAATAAAAGCGTGGTTTTGCTACTTGCGGAAGAAAAAATGCTTTATAATATAATAAAGGATATAATGCCATTTCTATACAAAAAGCAGGAGGAGACAAGTAATTGAAAAACTGCAGGCAGAGGGTTACAAGTTTGTAAAAGCAACAGAGCTTTTACTTCCTGAACCGACGGAGATTAACCACCAGGGAACCCAAAAGGCGTTGCAAAAAAGCGAAGCAGAAAAAGAAGAGTAGACAGCGATTTTGTACTTGAAAAAAGAGACAACGCAAGAACCCTGCAGATATGTAGCTTGTGCTATCTGCAGGGTTTGCTTAATTTTGTTTGTGCATATTCCAAGAATTTGACATAAAAAATCATAGGATTAGACATAGACAAACCATAGTGCCTTTGTTACAATAACGATAACGAGTTCAAACGGCATCGTCATTTTATAACCGGCGATGCCGCTTTGCTGTTTAACCGTAAGAAGATAAATATGGATAAAATTGTTAATGGTTACAGAAACAGAAAGCTTGCTTTTGCAGTCGTGGTTATAGTATAATAATAGAAGAATTGTTATATGGTAGTTTTTTGCCACTTGGAAAATTTGTATTGGGTTGGCAAAGGAACAATTACATTTTGAAATACATAAGGGGGTGGGATGGATATGTACAAAGCGCTGATTGTTGATGATGAAATTGAGGCAGTTGAAAGTGTTTACAGTGCCTTTGACTGGAACAGTTTACATGTGCGTGACATTGTAAAAATCAGTGACCCTCATGGTCTTGTGGACCGGATTGTGCAGGAAAACCCCCACATTGTGTTTATTGATATTGAAATGGGCATTGTGTCCGGCTTGCAGGTGATTGAAGAATGCAGACGCCTGCTTCCTAAGACGTTGTTTGTCATTATCAGCGGGCACAATAATTTTGAATATGCCCGTGTGTCTATCAGGCTGGATGTGGTATATTACCTGCTGAAGCCTTTTACGGAATATGAAGTGGATGTGACAACTGAAAAACTGATGAACGAATTAAATGTGCGGTTTGGTGATGCAACCGGCGTGCAATTGAATGATATTAACAGCTTTTTGTCAAGCAGACAGCAATTTCAGGATTTTATGCTGGAGAGTGGCATTACCTTCCCCGGCAGATATCGGTTTGTTGTCAGCTGTATGGAAAAGGCCAGTCTTGAATCCCTTAATTTGTGTCTGCAGGAGAAACTTGTTAAGCGATATAAAATTGGCAGCAAAAAATACTTACTGGTGGTCAAAGAGCCTTTAAGCGAAAACAGTATGATTTTGCTGGAAAACCTCAGTAGCTTCAGCAATATGGCCTTGGGCATCAGCGATGTTGTGAGCGCTGCAGAAGAAATTTATTCCGGATTCAAGCAGGCGAATATGCTTGCCTATGGCACGTTTATCAACGGTTGTTTTGGGGTTTATAAAATTGAAGAAGGCGTGGAAAAGGATTTTGACAGCTTGATGAACACCATGGAACAATCCTTTGAGCGGGAGGATTTTGAAGCACTATATAACTTGCTGAAATCGTTACCGGAGCGGGCTGTTCAAAAAAATTATACAATGGAACAGGTAGTTTTTTTCCACAATGCGTTTGTCATCCGCTTAAATTCGTTGTTGCGGCAAAAAGGTAAAAAAGACTTTCTTTATATTTTATCTTTTGAAGAGTTATTGAATGAATATCCGGATGTTTTGAATATGTGTCATGCCTTGAATGAGGCTCTCGGGGCAATTTTGGAGAATCAGGATGAATTTGTTTCTGAAAAAGCAAAGGTTAATTCTGCCGAGATTGTCCAGCAAGTGAAGGAATATCTTGAGAAAAATTACGTTCAAAAAATCCGAATTAAAGAACTGGGCTCTATGTTTTATATCAGTGAGGCATATTTAAGCGATATTTTCAAAACTCTGACCCATAAAACCATTATTGAATATCTGGCAGATATTCGCATTGAAACAGCGAAAGAGCTTCTCAGAAGCACAAGGCTGAACATTTCGAACATTGCAGAATCTGTCGGCTATGGTGATTATTGTTATTTTAATAAAATTTTCAAAAAATACGTAGGTGTTACCCCTTATCAGTATCGAAAAAAGCACGTAGGGGATGTTGAATATGAAGATTAAAACCTGGTTTACCTGGATTATTGCAGGAACATTCAGTTTGTTTTTACTAATTCAATTATGTTTCTTTTTTCTGTTTCAGAGCTGGAACAGGAATATGCGTGATTCGTTAATTGAGGCAACAGCCAACCAAACGGCGGAGCGGGTAGTGGAGCTTTATAAAAGCGTAGAGGATGTCTCCATTAACATTATGACCGATTCTTATGTGCTGGACTATTTGTTTGAACCTCAGGTAAACAGGACATATGAAAACTATAATTTGATTTTAAACAATATAACCTCCATTATTTTTGCCAATAAGGACATTAAATACGTTGCATTATTAGATGGTAAAAATATTCTTTTAAATGTATCGCAGGGAACGGATATGATTCGCTCACTTTCGGTGCTGGATCAGGTTAAACAAGATATTCCGGTTGAACTGACCACGCAAAGCTTTGTAAAAGCGTATCAGTATCAGGACACGAACTGTTTTGCTTATGTCAGCCGGATTCGTTCCTTGAATGATTTTCGGCAAAATGACCTGCCTTATTACGTTGTGATTATGTTTGAGGTGGGGGAAGTGGAAAACTACTTAGAACCGGTTTTTGACCGTAAAAAATTCACCCTTCGTGTTTTGAATTATAACGACACTATTTTACTATCAGGCCACGAAGGGGAATTTGGACAGACCTTTTCTGAGGATGTTCATGCAGCAGATTCCTGGTGCAAAATGGTTACCATGACAAAACCGAAATGGAAGCTTTGTTTTTCAGTCCCCAAAACCAGCATTGGCTCTGACCAAAGCACATTTTTTATGTTCATGGCGGTGGTAATTCTTTTAAATATTATGCTTTTAACTGTGCTGATTAAAATTCTGATTAAAAATATATCTGAATCTATTTCAGATATTGAAGAAGAAATTGGCGTCATTTGTGGCGGCCAGTGGGGTCACAGAATCCGCTATAAGCGTAATAATGAAATTAACAGCATTGCCAAAAGTTTCAATAAGCTTTTGGATGAGTATGAGGCAACAATTCATAAAAATCAGGTGATGGAGGAGGAAGTTCACACGGCGAAGCTTTTGCAGTTAGAGGCGCAGATAGAGCAACTGCAAGAAAAAATTTCCCCGCACTTTTTATATAATTCTATGGAATATATAAAAGGTGTTGCTCAAGAACACGGTGTAGAAAAAATTGCTGATATCACCAGCGTCTTGTCCCAGAATTTCCGGTACAACATGGATGCCGGCAGAGAAGCAACGGTGAGGAAAGATTTGTTTTATGCCTTGTCATATTTTAATGTAGTAAACGCAAGGCGCGGGAACCCCATCCGGCTCGACATCCACATACCGCCAGAGGTGATGGAACAGAGTATTATTAAAATGGTGTTTCAGCCTCTTGTTGAAAACACCTTAAAGCACGGAGACCTGGGTGCAGACGGTGTGCTGGAGTTGGATGGAAAAATCAGAGATGACGGCTATGTAGAAATTTCGGTTAAGGATAACGGTCGGGGCATTGAACCTGAAACGCTTGCAAAAATACAATCATCTCTTTTAGAAAATAACGCAGCCAGCGTTAAGGATGACGCAGGGGACCATTATGGTCTTTTAAATGTACACACCAGATTAAAATTGACCTATGGTGATGGTTGCGGGCTTTCTGTCTTCAGTAAAGTAGGAGAGGGGACGGAAATTCTTATTACGGTCAGACAGCTTTCCATATAGAATGTATGCAAAATCCTAGGATATGACATAAATATCCTAGGATTTTCCCTATCTTATTTCATAAGAATTATTTATAATAGAATAAAATATTGATGAACAATGACTAGAGGTGATGTTACATTGAAAGCGAAAGTAGGAAAAGAAGAATTGCGTGTACAGAGACGCAGACTCGGTCAGGAAATGTGGCAGTCAAGATATTTATATCTGTTACTGCTTCCGAGTGTTTTGATGATTGGTCTGTTTTGTTACGGCCCGCTCTATGGCTTGCTCCTTGCGTTTAAGGAGTTCAATGCGGGACTTGGTATTTTGAAGAGCCCCTGGGTTGGATTTGACATTTTTGAGCAGGTTGTAACAGATTCACATTTTTGGTATGTGTTCTGGAATACGGTTAAAATCAGCTTTTTGTTTATTATTTTTACTTTCCCTATGCCGATTTTGATTGCGTTGTTCTTTAATGAGCTGCGTAGTAGCAAATTACAAAGAACCCTGCAAACAGTTTACACCTTTCCTCATTTCTTATCCTGGGTTATTCTGTCCGGTATTTTTATCAACTTTTTAGATTTTAACGGTCCAATCAATGCCGTTATAAATTTCTTCGGTATGGACAGAATTACGTTCCTGGGTGAGAAAAAACTTTTTATTCCTGTTTTGATTATAACAGAGATATGGAAGAGTGCTGGTTGGAGCAGTATTGTATATCTGGCTGCGATTGCCGGTATTGATGCAGAGCTTTATGAAGCGGCAGAGCTTGATGGCGCAAGTCGTTGGCAGAAAATGTTCTATATCACAGTTCCCAGTATCAGCACCACCATCAGTATGCTGCTTGTTTTGAAAATTGGTAGTTTAATCAGCGGTCACTTTGATCAGATATTTAATATGCAGAACCCTGCTATTTCTGAGGTTGCTGAAACCCTGGATGTATATATTTACAATTATACGTTCCTGCAGGGCGGAAGCTTCTCATTCACAACAGCGATTGGCTTGTTTACTTCAGTTATTAACTTTATGTTACTCACTGTTGCCAATGTATTTTCGAAGAAAGTACAAGGTGTCGGCGTTCTGGAAGGGGGTAAATAAAGATGAAAAAACGAATTACACTTGCCGATGTTATTATAGCAGCGGCGATGATTGCATGGGGATTTGCTATTTTCTACCCCTTCTATAATACAGTTCTCACATCTTTTATGACGGAAGCTGAGTATATGCAGAATCCTTTCTCCTTCTATGTAAAACATGTGACCTTTGATGCGTATAAAGCAATTTTTGCCAACAGCAAGATACCCAGAGGGTTTGCAAATTCTTTAATTATTGTTGCTGCGTATACACCCCTCAGCCTGTTTCTGACGGCAACTGCAGGTTACGCAATGAGCCGTAAACGGTTCCCGCTCAGAAATGCGATTAACAACTTTTTTGTTTTGCCGATGTACTTTGGTGGCGGTATTATTCCGCTTTATATCCTGGTAAAAAATCTGGGCTTGTTAAACACATTGTGGCCGATTATCTTAATTGGTGCTATGAGTACATATAATATGATTTTGGTAAAGAATTATTTTTATGGCATATCTGATTCCTTGGAAGAATCCGCAAGAATTGATGGTGCAAATGATATCAGAATCTGTTTCCAAATTTATCTGCCTTTGGCAAAACCAATTTTGGCAACTATTTTGCTGTTCTGTGTGGTTGGTAAGTGGAATGAATGGTATTTTCCCCTGTTGTTTATTACTGACACCAAGCAGTGGCCCCTGCAGCTTGCACTTCGTGAAACCATCAATGAGGTTGCGAACAAAGTCAATACCGGTTCTTTGTCAGATGAACAGCTTGGGGTGGAAACATTCTCTCAAAGTGTAAAAATGGCAACTGTTGTTGTTACTATGGTTCCCATTATGTGCGTATATCCCTTTATGCAGAAATATTTTATTAAAGGTATTATGATTGGCGCTGTAAAGGGCTGATATAATATATAAAATTAAAAAGGAATAAAAGCAAGGAGGAAAATATTATGAAAGCAAAAAAAGCTTTGGCATTTCTGATGGTTGCTGTGCTTGCCGTCGGTATGCTTGCTGGTTGTGGTGGCAAAACTACGGAAGTGAGCGAAGGCGGAACCTACAATTACCGTATTGCAATGGTTAATCCTAAAGATGATATCACCAGCGATGCTTTGTATCAGATGATTTCTGAAAAATTTGGAGTAACCTTTGAACCTCTGGGTGTTTCTTATGAAAACTGGTCAGAAAAGAATAATATCTGGCTGTCATCCGGCGATATGCCTGATATTATCAAATGGGCATTTAACTATAAGGATTATATGAAATTTGCAAGCCAGGGTGTTGTAAGGGCGTTACCTGATAATTTAGAAAAAGAATACCCCAATATTGCGAATGTTATGAAAAATAACAAAACCTGGGACAAATTAAAAGAATCTAACGATGGTAAAATTTATACATTCATTCCCGGTTATGGTTTTGGCACGAAAGTTTACGAAGAAGGCTTTGACGTAAACGTTGATATGTATGGTTTTGTTTACAGAAAAGACTGGGCAGAGCAGCTGGGGATTGAATTTTCTACTGTTATGCCTTATGAAGATTTAATGGCTGCTGCTAAAAAGTTTAAAGAAGCAGACTTAGGTGGTGTAGGCAAAGACAACGTTGTTGGTATTGCTGTACATTACACCGAGGCACCCAACATTTTTGTAACTGCTTATAACAGCAGCTATAATATGTTCCGTAAAGGTGCAGACGGCAAGTATGTTTACGGTATGACCGATCCGGCAACCAAAGACGGTGTTTTAGAGTATGCAAAGGCTTACAAAGAAGGCATTTTGCATCCTAACTTCTTTGCACATAAGTTAGATAACGTTAAGAGCCTGTTTGTAACCGGTAAAGCTGGTATTTACTACGAAAACTGGAGCGGTGTCAATGCATTTAAGAACCTTAAAAAGCTGTTTGAAGAATCCAATCCCGGTCTTGAAGCAGATGATGTTTTAGGTTTGTGTTGGTTTACTTCACCGGACGGCAAGATTCATGGTCGTGAAAATACTGACTTCTGGGAATGCTCTTATTATAGTCCGGCTATGAGCGATGAAAAATTTGACAGACTGCTAACCGTTATGGATTATATTGCAGGTAATGATGGTGCAATGCTGAAGAACTATGGTCTTGAAGGTGTTGACTATAAAATGGAAGGTGATACCATTACTCGTCTGATTCCGCCCACTGATGAAGAGGGTGGCTATAAGATGGCTGACAAGTATCCTTCAATCGGCATTTTTAATTCTTTAATTAGCAGTAACTTTGCTGACAAAAAATATATTCCCAAAGATGGTCTTGACATGGCAAGCATGAGTTCTTTAAACGAGCTGGGTCTTGCAAAACTGAATGGTGATAGAGCCTTTAGCATGGTTGACTTGGGCGTTCAGTTCTACAGCTCTGATGCACTTTCTAAATTCAATGCAAAGGTTAAGACCCACGAAATTCTTTTGGATGTTGTTATGGCTGGTAATCCCGAAGCCGAATGGCAATCTCAGATCGCTGCAATTGAAGCTGATGCAAAAGCAATTGAAGCGGAATTGAATGAGAATATTAAATAATTATTACCTTAATAAAGAATAAAAAGAGAGGCAACAGATGTTTCTGTTGCCTCTCTTTTAAACCGTGTTTGGTGAGGATAAATGGACTTGAACCATCGACCTCTTGCATGTCAAGCAAGCACTCTAACCAACTGAGCTATACCCTCATAAATCAGCATAACAAATTATAGCAGACTTTGAGGGTAAAAGCAAGGTTTTTTTGTTTTTTTACTGTAAAAATATATACAGACCGAGAAACTATATTTAGTGTATATCTCTGTAATATTGCATAAAGGATTGACCGATTTCACAAATAAGTGTTGGTGTCTTTGTTTAAATTGCCAAAACCGATAAAAAAAGGTTTTTTTTCAATTTTTATTATTGACAACAAGTTTTTTTTGTAGTAAAATTGTTGTAGGATCATGATAAAAGACTATCAATTTTAAGAAAAGTGGGTGTGATTAATGAAAAAAGGTTTATTGAGAGCGCTGTCAGCCGTTGTGGCTATCTCGATGCTTTTCTGCATGAGCATGGTTGCTTTTGCTGCTACTCCGATTGTGGTGGAAACAACTTACACAACTGCTGAGGCAGACACAGTACGGGTAGTCACTAGTGTTGTTGCAAATCCTAATGAGCAGGTTGCTTTTTTGGTTCAGAAAGAGGATGACATCATTTGGATTGACCAGCAGACTGCTGATGGTAGCGGTAATGCTTCTTCTACTTTTACGGATGCAGCTGAGGGTGCAAAAGGGGCAACTGTTAAGGTTGGTACTACTTCTTTAGCAGCAAGTAATTTTGTAGAACAATCAATTACTTTGCCGAACTACACTGTTACTTGGAAAGTAACAGGTGGTAGTGGCAAATCCATTGTTACAGCTGTTGCTAATGAGACAGATGACATTGATACGAATGCGAAATCTGTTAATGTTTAAAACAAAGTAACGTTCTATGTTATTGCTGCACCTGGTGACGAATTAGTTTCTGTTACTGGTAAGGGTGAATTGGTTAGCAAGGATAAGATTGCTTTTGATGTTACTGATGATACAGAGTATACCTTTACTTTTGCAACAAAGGAAATTGCTACTGATGCTACCCCTGCTGCTAGCAAAGTCGGCGAGGTAACAAAGGTTGATGCAAATAACAGAATTGCTAGTGTTGTTGCAACTGCTACTGATGCTACCGAATATGGCATTCTGGTTGCTGTAAAGCCTGCTGAAGGCAATTATGATTTTGCGGCTGCTGTTCCTGATGTTGCTACTTTAGAAACTTTAACTGAAGGCGATACAGAAAATCAGGAAATCATTAGGCTTCCTGCATTAGGTGCAACTGCAGAAGGTCAGTTTGTAATCCAAATTGATGATACAAGTGAACGATTCTTCGTTAGTGGTACTGTTTATGAAGCTAAAGTCTATGCTTTGGCCAATGGTAAATTAGATCTTAGCGATGATTCTTTTGATTTGAATTAAGGAGGGTGCAGAGAGAAATGAAAGAATACATGAAACCCGAATTAGAGGTTCGCGAAATCAGAGTTAGCGAAAATCTGGCAGCTAATGCAACTTGGTCCTATGACAGAGAACGTGGGGCAGTTACTGTACACTCCAATCTTATCGCTTTAACAAACACTGGTTCTATCAACTAATCATTAATTTAATGATTTAATAAAAGCACCTGACAATGTCAGGTGCTTTTTTCTATTTGCGGGAGGGCACACAGGCCCTCCCCTACAAGAATGATAATAGCGCCGTAGGGAACGACCTGTGTGTCGTTCCGGTTTAGGTTGTGGTATGTCCGGGAGGCCGTCCCCTACAAACATTACCATTGTTAATGCCCAATGTAAATGTGTAGGGGCTGGCGTCCTCGACAGCCCGTATTAAAGGAGAACCCACAGGCATAAGTCGGATCGT
>JAZSJR010000198.1:0-9963 GCA_045534415.1 Clostridia bacterium | reverse complement strand
TACGATCCGACTTTATTCAATATCCATTTCGACCCATTCTTCAAAGGGTACATCATTTCTGTTTTTATGAATCTGCCAGGTGCAGGTAATGCCCGGTGTAACAAGAAGGCGTAACTTTTGATAGTCAGTGTAGAACTGAACCTCTCTGGGAAGAGGCGGTCTCGGTCCAACCAAGGTCATATCACCTTTTAACACATTAAAGAACTGCATAAGCTCATCAAGAGAAACCTTTCTTAAGAACTTACCCACTCTTGTAATACGAGGGTCCTCTTTCATTTTAAACACAGGACCATCCATTTCGTTTTGTTTTGCCAGCTCTTCAATCATTTTATCTGCATTAGCCCGCATGGTTCTGAACTTATACATATAAAATTCCTGCCCATGGCGCCCCACCCTGATCTGTTTATAGAAAGGTCCGGCGCTGGGGTCGTCAATGACAATGACAATGGCAATCACAAACATGAGGGGTAGAAAAAACAATAAAATTAAAGATGCAAAAAAGATATCAAAAAGTCTTTTCTTTTTCCAGTAGAAACCGTAGGATTTCTCAATAATTGCTTCCAATTTCTCTCTGGTTTTCGCGTCCACCTTGTCTTGTTCTAGGTAAGGCATTATTGTACACTTCTTTCATTGATATTTTCATCACAGAGCCAAACTCTGTTTTTCGTTTTTTTGATACATAAAACTTTTCAAAGTTTATATTTTTGTTTTTTATGTCCAACTCATCCTTGGTTACATAACCGGGATGGAATAAAACTTCTATGTCGCAGCCATTTCGCTCTGCCATTTTGATGTATTCCGGCAAAATTTTATTCACTCGTTTTTCATCCATTTTCCCTGAGAAAAGGATGCCTAAAAAATACGCCGTCGGTATGCTGCAACTCTTCACCTGCCGCTTATTAACCAGCCACAAGGATTTAAGAAGCCATTGCTTAATGATGTTAATGCCGCTATATGTAAAATAAAGCGAGGGCGTTTTTAGAAATGGCAAAAGTGGTTCTATCGGAATACGCATATAGTCCGGCTGAATGTTTTCGTCACGTAAAACACGCATTAAAGCTTTAAAAACCGCCGGAATCATATGTGTATGTTGGTGGCTGTCAATACAAAAAGGAACACCCCGGGGCAAAATGCTTTTCCAAAATAAAACCTGTGCTTTAATTTCCTGATATACCTGAGCCTCAAATTTTCTTCTATGAAGTAAATTGAGCCTCATAAGTCCGCCAAATGTATGCGTCAAATTTCCCTTTTCGTCCGCAAGCAAATCAATGTCAGTTGGGTCTGCCATACACTTACCCTCTACAAGATTTAAATGCAAAGAAACCCAAATACTGTCATCTTTGAGTATTTCATGTAAGTCAACCGCACCAAGGTTGGGAAACACGCTGATTTTATTCAAATTTCCTGCATCTGCACATTGCCGTATACGCATAGAAGCTATATCGCATAACCCATAATCATCAGCACAAACATATATCACTTAATTTTCACCCTCTGCACTAAGCTTAATAACGATTGTATCATCTATCACTGCAACACAATTCTCTGAAGGCCATATGCTCATGGATTTTACTGCTTCACTCTGAATGAGTTTCTTCTTCGCTTCTCCACTCACAAAATCATAGTTTTTGTCACAATAATCATTAAGGGCACTGCAAAGTACACTTTGTCCTACTGTTTCATCATCTGCACGAATGATATATCCGTCAGTGATTCCGGTAATATCCGGTGCAAGGTTAACACTGTATGCATGGCTGTTATCTAGTGCACCAATCACAGCAATTGTGTCACAATTTTCTGCTCCTGGGGTTCTGTCTATTCGGTCAGCTATGCGCATCAAAACGCCAAAGGATTTTTCATAGGCAATTTGCGCCTTGTGATAGCTTACATTTGAGATAACGACCTGATTAAAGATAATGACCACAGCTACCACGAATATCGCCCAGCATTTAAAACAGGCTTGTTTTTTATCACCATCTGTTCCTCTTTCATACAATATTAGGAAAAACAAATAAAAAACAGAATATCCCATAAGCATCAGGTTATGATAGTCAACCCCTGGGTTTACAAAAGCCAGCACACTTGCTCCTGCAAGCAACATAGTGCTTAACACAATGACCATAAACAGGTTTACAGGATTTTTATAAAGCTTATTCTTTGCTATGTATTTAAGATAATGCATAAGTGTAAAAAGCAAAACAAACGCGTTTAAAATAACATATGCATTGATGCCACCCGATACATCAAAGAAGCATTTTATAAAAGTTTGCTTGACAACATAAAGGGAATCACGCAAACCAAAGCCAGTAAGCGATGCTGATGAACTGATGCCCTGATAATCAAGCAGTGCCACAGAAAAAATATTGAGCATTACTTTGAGCACTATGCCATAGAGCACCATGCCCAAAGCACCTGTTAAGAGCATACATACGCTTTTTTTCAAGATAAAACGAAATGTTGCATTATAATAAAGGATTTCATCAATCAGCTTTAGCAAAACCAGCATAATTGTCACAGTTATATACGCCTGATAAATACCCGCTGACAAAGCAATCAGCACTGCTGAAAGAATGTACCTTGGTTTTTCCTTTGTCATATACAGTGCCGCAAGGGTTGAAAGAAAAAACGCGATGCTGTAACCATCTGCCACATAGTTATACATCATAACTGAAGTAACCGTGGGAAAGGAAACCGTAATGGCGCCAATTAAAAACGCAGTAATCTTTTTTTGCACATTCAAAATTCTGCAAATACACACGCTACTAAGCGCATGAAATATGATTGCCACAATACCATTTAAAAACGGCAGGTCATAAAAGGAACCAAAGGAACAAACAACAGGCAAAAACCATCTTCCAAGAGCAATCATGTTCTGTGAATCATATCTGAATACTAATGAATCCCAGTTCGGAAGCCAGTTTGTAATTTTATATATATGTGCCACCAAACCCACAATCACACTGGCAAAAAAACAAACCTTCCACTGGGGCAAAACAGATGTATGCAGTTTTTTCAATGCTTTTTCAGGCAAAGTTACCACTCCAGCCATTTAAATTTATGTAAGAATTTTCCGTACAATTTATCATACAGCTTAACGCCAATCATCCGCTTTACAAACAGTGTCCGTTTAGCGGTTGCAGATGTCCAGGATGCATGAAAGTGATGTATGGAATAGGTATTTTTCGTTATTTTTTTTCTGCCTGTGTAATACTTCATTGGGCACAGATAATCCTCAGGCAGCATTTGTATGCCCATAAAAATCTGATTTTGGTTATTAATATCCATACCAAGTTCCTGCATAACTTTTGTGTTCCTGTCTGGACAAGGCAGCAAGTCATATGTGCCGTCAGGGAGAACAAAGGATATGTCATTATAATCCTCAAGCAAGGCGCCCACCAGCTCGTTGCCCTTTTCACAGGCAAAGCCGAGGCCTGTAGAAATAATTCCATTATCATCAAAACCCATATAACCATTTTTTTCGATAAGTGTGTCAAGGGGTTTTATAATTTCAACATCTGTATCAAGATAAATGCCACCCTCGTCATACAACACTTTAAGTCTTACGTAGTCGCTGACAAAAGCCCACTTACCTGCCTCATACGCTTCTTTAGCATATCTGTTTTGGTTTATATCAAAATTGTCTTCATTCCAGCAAACTATTTTGTAATCGGGACAATATTTTTTCCAGCTTTCAATACATTTTTCGGAAAGTGCCGGCATTTTACCTTTTCCAAACCAGCAATAATGAATCACTTTTGGAATGCTCATTGATGTTTCTTCCCCCTGTATAATTCAAACATAGTTTTGAAAGCAGACTTGTTAAAAACAAAATTTACAAGCACAAATAACCCCACAATCCATATGGAATGGATAGCGCCGTTTAAAAGTAGCTTTAAAAAGGAACAGCCTTTAAAGGTATCAACAAAAAATATTGCCATAATCATAGCAAAAACTGCACCGTTTGTAAGCAGAATTTTATATGTACACAATTGGCTTCTTTCCAGAACCTTTTTATTTGCATAATAAATTGTCACAACACTGCGGTAAAGAAGCGCCGCAATTGTTCCAAGTATCGCCCCGCATATGCCCATAAACATAATGGCTACAACGGAAACCGTAATGTTGATAACCATTTCCCATATTGCATAAGAACGAGTTTTTTCAAAACCGCCTGCATACTCAATAACACTGTTGGTAGGCAGTTTGCAGTTTGCAAGTAAATTCATAATGGCAAACAACAGCACAAGAAGTACATTTGTGTACTGGGCATCATTAATACCGCTTGTATATATCTGTATCAGCGGCAGTAAAAACACTGCCATAAGCGTATAAATGATGTAAGTTGCCATAATGTAAAGCGTTTCATAAGCATGAAACAGATTATCAAACTTTTCTCTGTCAGTATGAAACATCTGCCCCAGGGCAAAAGTAAAGGACGAAACGATGTTTGTTATAAAATTCTGCACCTGAGAAAAGAATATATTATATATGGTGTAAACACTTACCGCCTTAAAATCACAAAGAACAGAAATCAGTATAACATCGGTGTTGTTAAATACCATCCCAGATAGCTGATGTACCAAAACCGAATTTTTTTGCGAAATTGCCTCAAAGTCAGGCTTTGCTTTTAAATCAAGCCATGTATATCTGCGCTTGGCATAAAAATATAAAAACACAAGCTGCGCAAGTGATATAATGCAATATACAAGCTGAATCAGGATAAGGCTGTCTGTCAAAAGCAAAACAAGTATTTTGCCTGCATTGGACGCAAGCTGAAGGATGGTTTCTGAGTTATTTATGACATACTTTCTTCCGTCAACCTCCATCAGTATTCTGTATTTCGCCTGCACAAAATAACTGAACAGAGCCGGCAAAGCAGTTAACATAATAATTAAAAATACTACATGGCTGTCTATGGATGTTGGTATTACATACGCATACACAACAGCAATAACAAGCACAATGGCAAGGTAAATGATGCCTGTTCTGATATAATAAGAATGGGTGGCAGAAAGAACTTCGTTTGCACTCTTGTAGTCCTTTTCGCCAATTCTTTTATAAAGAGCCTGGGTTGTAGCAAGGCCAACGCCTGCCTCTAAAAGGAACATATATACAAAAATTTGTTTTATGGTGGAAAGTACACCATTAACCTCTGAGCCAAAATTGTCAAGATATAATCTCGGCAAAAGAAAGCTCAGAGATATAAGTACAACCTGATAGATAAGTGACGATATTAAATTATTTTTAATTCTTGAATCTTTGCTCTTCAATTCGCCACCACCTTATGTATCCTTTGTTTTATTCCTTGCCAAAAACCCAAAGTGTTTCATTTACATTATCTTTGTCATCACTTAAATTATAAACGTTGAGTGTGACTGTTTCGCCATGTATTTTTTTATATGTAATAGACGGCGTTTTTCCCACTGATATTTGTCTTTTGATTGCCTCGTAATTCAAAAAACTTATTGTAGCTCTGCGAAAATCAGGATGCACAATGTCATCAATATATTTTTTCAATAGCCTTGAAAAGTTTTTCTCATCCTCGTTGTAACCTAAATAAGAAGGCATAAGAATACGATGAGCACTATCCGTTTCTAAAGATACTCTGTAAATGCCGTTATAATGTTCTTTTAAAACAGATATCATCGTATCAATTTCTCTGATACCGGTTTTTGCATATACATAGCTTTGGTCTTTATCTTCAGCTACACTGCTCTGTTCTTTATTTTGATAATACTGCGCTTTTGCTTCATACATTCTGATTTCAGCTTCACGCACCATTTCTTCGCAGCTAGTGCATTGTACCCGGTAAGACATGCCTATAGCTACATGGTATTCCTTTTGTTTTAGCTGTTCGATAAACATTTCAATGTTCGTCTTGATGCTTTCCTGACTTGCGTCCTTTGCAAATACTAAAAACTCATCGCCACCCATACGATAAATGCGATGACCAAAAAATACTTCTTTTAAAGTATTTGCAATATAGATAAGCATTTCATCACCAGCAGCATGACCATATTTGTTGTTTCTGAGATGAAGCTCATTAACATCAATATAAATACATGAAAAATCTTCCGGATTTTCTTCATCGAATATCAAAATGTCCTTGTTATATGCCACTCGGTTTAATGTGCCGGTAAGGGAATCAGTCGTTGCGGCAAGCTGTGTTGTGTTAAGAAATTTTTTATTATATATTGCAATTGAGAAACAAATTGCTACATCTTCAATCAGTTTTCTTGCAAAAGAACTTTTCTTCGGGTTAATCGTTCCCAAAAGGCTGATATGATTATTTTTATCAACGATAATGACAAAAGACACATCCTTGATATCGTGTTCTAATAAAAATCGATATAGTTCTTGATTTGTTTTTGCAAGGTGATTATTAGGAATAATTTGCATAAAAACAATTGATGATTTGCCTATACTTAAGATATTTGCAGCGTATCTGAAAAGTTCTTTATGGAAATATGTTCTATCCTCGCCGGTTAAAAGCTTTTCTTTTAAGGATGGCTTAATATAATAGAAATCCTCTCCATCCGCATCTGTGAAAAAGGCAGAACGCGCACCTGAAAATTCACTTATTTTTTTCATAGCTGCAGTTATATTGGTATATCGCTCGTTTACTTCCAAAAGATGTTGTCTAATGGCAGAAGACTCTGTGCCCAGTCTTGATCTGGTCCTCTCGCTTTTCATAACCAATTGCAGATACACCGCTATAACCAAAATCATTATGATAAATGTAATCAGCAAATCATGAAACAATCCATGAGTTGCTGCAAACACCTGAGATTCATACCGCGCAAGCATAATGCCCCAGTCAAAATCCTCAAGTGTAGAATAGTGAACATACAAATCCTCACCTGTAAAGATTGACTTAAAAGAGCTGTAACCTTTATCTGTATTGACCAAAGCCTCGTATGAATATCCGTCGTTATATTTCCGTGTGCTAAGCTGTGACAATTCACCGGGGTCTTTATCAATTGTGTCAATAATGAATTTTCCTGTTTCTTTATCATAAACAAAAAGCTGCGCGTCAAGTTCCTGAGCCATGTTATTATATTTTTCGTTAATGACTTTAATTGGAATAATACCATACATCATGCCGACGGTTTTTCCATTTACCTGAATGGGGACAGCACTTCTGACTACCTTTTCTCCGGGTTTTGAATAGCTGTAGGTTCTGCCTGTAATATGTTCACCTTTTAAGACTTCTTCCTCATAGTTAATTTTACCGCTTAAAGCAACAGTTTCATCCTTGGTGATAAAAGTGCAATCCGGGGTTAAAATGCCAATTCTTGAGAACAGGCCGATAGGCTTAAAAGAATCAAACATAAGGCTATAGCTTTCCCCGCGGGCATAAAGTTTTGCTGCAATGTTTGCCATGGTGACAAGATTTTCTCTGTCCGACTTTAGCTGCAGGGTAAGATTATCCTTAATTTGTTTTGTCTGAATATGAAGCATTTCATATGCCTCATTCTCAGCCTTGTAATACAAAGAAGCAACCATCCCCAAAAACACCGCACATATTAAAATTGCAACGACAATGGTATACAAAATATTATTTTGTCTTTGCTTTTTCCGTTCGTACGTAATTGCCATGTTCGTTAACATCTTCTTTCATATAATCAATTATTTTTTTGATATTAAATAAGACTAAAATATACACTACTAGCATTATAGCATATATACTGTTTAATTATATCATATAATTCTTATAAAATCAATATTTTGAGTTTTTTTTCATATTTTCTTATTACCTCATTAACATAAACAACAAATTGCGACAGGCAAGCATAGAAAAAGCCTTGATAAGAAGACTTTCCATTCCTCTTATCAAGGCTTTTTCTATGTATATATTCCATCTGACTGCTACTTCTCTACTGGCCTGTAGCTAAATTTGGTTATACCACGCCATCATAAGGCTTCGGGGTAATAACCCTTTTTCACCAAATCAGAAATAGCATCAACCACGGTCTGCTTATCTTCCTGATAGGTAACGCCAAACCACTGGTCAGAAGACCTTAGAACGTCAACATCGGCAATGCCCTGCTTCAGCATAGAATCCACCACGATGGGCACTAAAAACTCACTTGAAAGCTCGGTTTCTTTGGTGAGACCACCTAAAAAGTCCACAAAGGCGCTTTCCAGATAATCAATGAACGAAGGCTGAAAACCCCACATGTTCATAGAAACCAAACTGTTTGCATCAACAGGCTGATATTCTTCTTCTGACTTTTTAACGGCTGCACCGCCCTGATATTTCACAATATTTTTAGTTTCATCAATACCAATTAGGCGATTATCGGGAGAAATACGACAAATACCACGAGTAACGCCGCCGTTGTCACTTAAAGTGTTCATCATTTCAAAGCCGACCATACAAATCTTGTGTTTGTCATCTTGAGGGTTGCTTCCCTTTTCCAAATAGCCAATCAAACGCTCATAGGCTTCTCTGCCATAATAATCATCAGCATTAATAACCGCAAAAGGCTCATTGACAACACCCTTACAAGCCAGAACGGCTTGTCCGGTGCCCCAGGGTTTTGTTCGGTCTTTGGGGCAGGTAAAGCCCCCGGGCAGATTGTTTTTATCCTGAAAAACATATTCAACCTGACAAAGTTTTTCAATTCTGTTCCCAATTACCTCTTTAAAGTCATCTTCAATATCCTTGCGGATAATAAACACGATTTTGTCAAAACCGACTTTTAATGCATCATAAATTGAGTAATCAATAATAATTTCGCCGCTGGGGCCTACAGCCGCAAGCTGTTTAACGCCGCCACCGTAACGTGAGCCGATGCCCGCTGCCATAATAACTAACGTCTTATTCAAGAGAATGCCTCCATCGTTTTTGTATTTTTCCTCATTGTATCACAAAAAAATGCTAAATTCAAGAGAATAAGATAATTTTACCTTTCTAAAAAAATTACGTACATTTTAAGTGATAGATTCACAAAAGATTTCATAAAAATTCTTGTATTAACAAAAAGTATATGGTATAATAACAGAATGTTCATTTTTTGAAACAGGAGGTTTGAGTATGGCAATTCCACGAGGTTTAATCCGCAAAATGGCAAATAATAACGATACCTATACCCAAGGCTTATCTCTTGCCACCGGTTCTTTTTCCCATACTATAGAGCCGACTGAATTTCACAACATTTTTAAGATTACTGCAGTTTTTCCGGAGGATGTTACAAAGGTCTTTGTAGAAATTGATAACGAAAACGAACGTATTGAAATCACCCGTTGCACCTGTGATGCGCACTCTGAGGATGGCATTTGCCCCCACATTACTGCCCTCTTAATCAAGATTGAAAATGATTTTTTTCCAAATAGCTGTATGAATAGTCATGCAGAAAGGCCTGAGGAAACAGACCCATATGTGACAGCACTTGTAAGCAGCCGTGCTGAAATTTTAAAAGCCCGGTCCCACTATCGCTCCACCAGTAGCAAAGCCTTACTCCTGCCCATGCTGCATATAACGAAAAACAGCATTCGCCTGGGGCTTAAGCTTGGGTGCAAAAAGGCTTACATTGTGAAAGACTTAAATGAACTATATAAAGCCGTTTTAAACAGAGACTCGGCTCCCTGCGGCAAAACAGAACATTTTTTATATACGCCCGAGAATTTTCAAAATGAACCTTTTCTTCAGTTTTTTATGACTTTCTACCCCATGTGCAAAGAAGAGGGCAAGCCAAAATCTATGCGCCTGACGTTGGAGGCAATGGATCGTTTTTTTGAACTGTTTGCAGAAAGAAAACTGCCCTGCGATTCAAAAACACTGACCGTAACCGAGGCACTTCCCTCTTTTTCTTTATTTATAAGACGTTTTGGCGAAACCTATCAGCTGAGTCTTGATAAGCGAGATTTTACAATTTATAAAGGCTTTAAAACCCTGTATCTTCTGCAAGAAGATACATTGCATATTTGCCCGCCGGAATTTTCTGATGCCTGCGGTGG
>JAZSJR010000008.1:0-3107 GCA_045534415.1 Clostridia bacterium | reverse complement strand
TGTCGTTCTGTGAGCCAAGGAGTTGGCCATTAGTATTGTCTTCCTAAGACCGCTTGGCCTCCGACTTAATCCTTTTTTGAACCACGCGACTATCGCGTGGTTTTCGTTATACAAAAAGGCAGAAACGAAAAATCGTTTCTGCCTTTTTCTTTTTTATATCAGAATGTCTTAGTCTTCAAAATAATTCAAAATCATCTCGGTGACAATTTTTGTACCAATGGGCACACTACTGATTTGCAGTTTTTCTTCCCGGGTGTGCACACCGCTACCTATATAGCTACCCACGCAAACAGCCGGCACGCCTAAAGACAGGGGGATGTTACAATCCGTGGAGCCGGATTCTGCCACACAGGGAATGCCGGAATGCTTAGTTTGAATTGCCATGCATTCTTCTGAAAGTTTTGCAAGCACAACCTCATCCACATTACCGGAGCAGGGACGCTCGCCTAACAGTTCAACTGTAACCTCTACACCTTTTGCCTTGGTCTTTTCAATCTCAGCTTCAAAGGATGCCTGCATAGTATCCAAGCTCTCCTTATCATCAGAACGGTATTCATACATAGCTGAAACCTTTTGTGCAATGGTGTTTACAGAAGTACCACCCTCAACGATGCCCACGTTATAGGTTGTTTTAGTCCCCTCTTTTTCAGGCACTTCCTGCTCATAGAGTCTGCAAACCAGGTCAGACATATAGTGAATGGCATTTTTATTACCAAATGCACCATAAGAATGACCACCCTCGGTTTCAATGGTCACACGATAACGGTGAGAACCAACACAGCGATTGACAATGTGACGATAGCCACCATCAATGGTATAAAGCGCTGCAACTCTGCCGGCATAATCTTTCATAATCTGGCGAACACCCTTTAAGTTGCCAAGACCCTCTTCACAGGCATTTGCCACAAACAGCATACCACAGTTCGGCTTTAAGTTGTTCTGCAGGATGTACTTAACCGCCATCATCATCTGCACAAGGCAAACTGTGTCATCGCAAACACCGGGACAATAAATATATTCATCATCTTTTGTATAAGGCAGGGGCTCCATATCCGGAAAAACTGTGTCGGTGTGTGCCATAAACACAATGATATCATCTCTACCCTCACAGTTCATGGGGAAAACCACGTTCAGTGCTTCATCAATATAAGCACCCTCAGCACCATGGTTTTTAAACCATTCCAGACAAAATTCTGCACGCTTTTCCTCATGATGAGAGGGGGCAGGGATCTTACACAGAGTCTCTAAAAGTTCAAAAGCTTCCTCATTGCAACCGTCCAAATACTGCAAAGCTTTTGTTGAAAGTTCTTTCATCTTTCTACGTTCTTTCTTATATATCAATAATTATTTTTTCTGTTTAATAGCCCGCTTTCTGAAATAATCATACCGCTTACAATTAAAAGTGAGCCCAAAACATTAAACCAGGTCAGTGCCTCGGTCACGCCGCCGGGGCCGGGAATCACCAACGCATACAGATACGCAAATACTGGCTCTAAGGTAAAGATAACCGCAACTCTTGCCGGAGGCAAATGCTTTTGCACCACTATCTGCCCAGTAAAGGCAAAACAGGTACAAAATACCGCAGTTAAAACAATGGCTGTAATCAGCGTGGGCGTATAGTCCACAGTCATAAAGCTTGTGGGCGTTTGCACTGTCCAGGCAATGAAGGACAAAATAAACGCCGCCACAATCTGACCCACGCCCAATAAAATCGGATCACTTTCTTTTAAATATTTATCCGCCACAATGATATGTACTGCAACGCAAATAGCACATAAAAAGGTCAATAAATCGCCAATACCGAGGGCACCGACGCCCTGATAAATACCTGTGACAAACACCAAACCAAAAATCGCCAAAAACACGCCCACCCAGTTACTCATACTGGGTCTTTTTTTCAACAAAAATGCTGACATAAACGGCACCATCAAAACGCTCATGCTGGTGATAAAGGCAGAATTGGATGCCGACATATTTTCGTCTCTGAGACCAACCACCTGAAAAATCATATACCCCGAAAGCAGTGCCCCCAAAACAAAGGACTCTAATATGGTTTTCCTTGTAAACTGACAAAACTTTTTGCAAAACACCAGGGATAAAATCAAACCTGCCATACCAAACCGCAGAGTCAAAAAACCAAGGGCAGGTATATCGGCTGCCACGTTTTTCATTAATATAAAGGATGAACCCCAAGCCGCTGTTACCAGTACTGCAATCAAGGTTGCTAATTTCTTATTCATGTTTGTCTCCTTCTGCTTTTGCTAAAATACCCTCTGCCACACGGATGCCGTCTACTGCCGCACTCATAATGCCACCGGCATAACCTGCACCCTCTCCTGCGGGATATAAACCGGAAAGGCTCACGCTTTCAAAATTCTCATCACGCACAATCCGCACAGGGGCACTGGTTCTAGTTTCAGGGCCTGTCAAAACGCTATCAAACCCGGCAAAGCCTTTAATTTTTCTATCAAATACATTAAGGCTGGTTTTCAGCCGATTCACAATTGGCTCAGGGAACAGCTCATGCATATCAGACAGTACGTATTCCCCGGTATAACTGGGTGCGACCCGCCCCAAATCCATTGATTTGCCTGTCAACAGACTGCCTACTGTCTGCACAGGGGCGCCCTTGCCTCCGGTCAGATTAAAGGCACGATGTTCTAAGCTTCTTTGAAAATCTACACCTGCTAAGGGGTGGTTTGAGTCATAAAATCTTGCATCTACATTCACGCACAGAGCAGAGTTTGCGTTTTTCTCGCTCCTGCGTCTATAACTCATACCATTTGTTACAATGGTATCCATCTCAGATGCTGCCGCAACAACAATACCGCCGGGGCACATACAAAAGCTGTAGCAGGCATCCTCTCCCTCTCTGTGTGAGAGTTGATATTCCGCAGGGCCAAGCTTAGGATGTCCGGCATAATCACCATACATAGCCTTATCAAGTTCAGCTTGCAAATGCTCAATACGAACACCCACAGAAAATGGCTTTTGCATCATAGTGATGCCTTTTTCATAAAGCATTTCATAGGTGTCACGGGCGCTGTGGCCAATGGCAAGAATTAAATGAAGACGGATCGTAGCCATGTCGTTCTGTGAGCCAAGGG
>JAZSJR010000054.1:0-4028 GCA_045534415.1 Clostridia bacterium | reverse complement strand
TAGTAGTAATTGCATGGCTGGCAGGCCAATAAAAAACGCACTTGTGCGTAGCCAGTAGTATTAGGGCTATGCCCGAAAATGAAATACCCCCCGTTATACGGGGGGATCATTATTTGCATAAAATAGAACGCACCTTTGTATACATACATTGAGGTGTTTGAATGAAAAAAAGAATCTTGTTTATCACGGTATATGCAACGCATTTAATGATTGCTCTATGCGTGCTTTTGGGCGGTATTGGTGTAGGCATTTGCCTTGCCGTCACAACAGATGACGAGGGTGAAGAAAAAAGAGGACAGCTTGCCATTGTGATTGATGATTTTGGCCTGCAACGAAAAGGTGTTTATGAAATGCTTTCGCTGGATTGCAAGCTGACGGCAGCTGTTATGCCATTTTTGGAATATTCTGAGGAAGATGCAGAAGATGCACTGGAAAATGGCAAAGAAGTGATTATCCATATTCCTATGCAAGCCACAACCCACGATAAACCTTCCCACTTAGGTCCTCGTCCCATTCGGGTTGGTGATTCTGAAGAAACCCTTAGAAAATGGATAGAGGATGCCGTTTTGTGCCTGCCCGAAGCAGTGGGCGCTAACATTCATATGGGCACTCTTTCGAGCAGCAAAGAATCTATCATCCGCCCGGTTATGGAAGAACTGAAGAAAAGAGAAATGATTTTTTTAGATTCCAAAACCAGCTCCAAAAGTGTTTGCAGAAAAATAGCAGAAGAAACAGGGATTGTCTTTTATGAAAATGATGTTTTTTTAGAGCATGAAAGCAAAAGTAAAGGTTACATCAAAAAAAGACTTCGAAAAGCCATGAAAATAGCCAAAGAATCTGGAAGCTGTATTGCTATTGGTCATGTTGGTTATGAGGGTGGGGTTGTGACAGCAGAGGCAATCTCTGAGCTTTTGGAGGAATTTGCAGAAAACGGGATTGAGCTCGTTTTTTTATCGGAACTCGACAGATAGAACAAAATTATTTATTTTGGTAATTTTTCTTGTAAATTATGTTTTCTTGTGTTACAATAAGGTATATTGGGATATTTATGTATACATATCAGTTAAAATTGTTTGCTGTGTGGATAAAGGAGCTATTTAGTTGAAGACAAATCGATTAAAATTTTATTTTTTAAATACATTACTGACTATTGCGCTATGTGGTGCATATTGTTGTTTAGATGGTATTTTAAGTGTTGTTCTGAGTGTTTTAATTGCCGCACTTTTAGGTGTGGTTTTACATCGTGAACATGTTGCTTTGGGCGTTACAAACGCTGTTTTGGTGCTTGTGATTTTGTCAGCCTTTTTAGGACCGGTAAACGGACTTATCAGCGGCGTTCCTATGGTTTTGCTGGCGATATCCTTAGCGCTGGGGACGCGGTTTAAGATGAATTTTTATCATCTGCTTCTTTTATGTGCTGTGTTGTATCTGGCAGATATTTTAGTCAGCTTTGAAATTGTTGGTCATTTGTCAGGCGGTGAAATCAGTTTCAGTTCTATGATGCTTGAAACAGGCTCGCAAATGCGGGAAATGATGCAAACCTATTATTCTGACCCGGCATATCAGGCCATGATTGAAGAGGTTATTTCTATGACGGTGGACGCAAGCATTATGCTGGCCCCCTCGTTTTTCATCGTTTTTTGTATAGTGCTTGCTTATATTCTGCTTTGGGTGTATAAAAAAATACAAATCGCCCAAAACTCGGATATGTCTTTTATGATTAACTTTAATAGGATGCAGGCAGACAAAATGTTTGCAATTTTTTACCTTGTTTTGTTTGTATTGCTCACAGTGTCCCGCGAGGGTATCTTTTTTGACGCGCTTTGCAATGTGATTGTAATTTTAACCTTTTTGTTTTTTGCTTTGGGACTTTCGGTCTTTAATTTTAAGCTCAAGCAAAAAGGAGCAGGGGATAAGGTTCGCAAACTCTTAACAGCGGCGCTGATTTGTTTTTCAACTATGTTTTTTATGCTTCCGCTGATTGCTTTGGTTATTTGCGGATTAACAGATGCGTTCTTTGATTACAGAAAACTGCGTCCGAAGGAAACAGAGGAACAGTAACAGAAAACAGGCTTTGAGAGGAGTCAGTTATGGATACGAAACAAAAAGCAAAAGTCTATTATATGACCGGTGGCTTTTACATCGTCATTATTCTCATTTTGGGCATTATCACCTTTTTCTTTAACAATTACCTGGCATTTGCTGAGGTAATTCTTGCTGCGCTTTTATGCATCGTGAATTACATATATAAAAAATATACCGAAAAAAGAATTTCGGATATGTTTGAAACTATGACCTTGCAGATTGGTTCAGAAACCCATAACGCCCTGATGCATTTTCCACTACCTACATTGTTGGTTGAAAAGGACGGCAGAATTAAGTGGTTTAATGAACTGTTTTTGCAAATGACAAATGAGCAGCATTTGTATGATAAAAATGTTCACGAAATTTTGCCTGGTCTTGTTCCGGAAACCATTGCTACAGACCCAAAAGTTTCTGTTTCTACAACTGTGGACTTTGATGGGCGTACCTTTAGAGTGTTTGGTAGCAATTCTCAGTCTGAGGATGCTAAGAGCGATGTTGTTGTGCTTTATTTTGATGAAATTACTGAATTTGCTGAACTTAAGCAGAAATACATTGACGAAAAGACCTTTGAATGTTTGATTTTTGTCGATAATTATGATGAGCTTATGGAGGCAGTTCCCAGAAACATAGCACCCCAACTTCAATCTGCAATTTATAAGCACCTCAATGATTGGTCCAATGAAAACGGCGGCGTTTTAATTAAATATGAAAATGATAAATATTGTATTTTGTTTGAATATGCTCGTCTAGATGATTTTATCAAGTCAAAGTTTGATATTTTGGCTAAAATCAGAGGGATTTCTGAGGGTAATACCATTCCGGCAAGCATCAGCATCGGTATTGGTTTAAACGGCAAGGATATTGTCGAAAACGACCAGTTTGCCAAAGCGGCTGTTAACATGGCATTGGGTCGTGGAGGTGACCAGGCGGTTATTAAAGACCAGGACCAGTTCCGGTTTTATGGTGGGACAAGCAAGGAATATGAAAAGAGTACACGTGTTAAGGCTCGTGTGGTCAGCTTTGCACTCAGCGGCTTGATTCACGATGCTGAAAACATTATTGTTATGAGCCACAAAAATGCAGATGTCGATTCACTGGGCGCTGCCTTTGGCGTTTACAGACTTTGCAGAATGCAGGAAAAACCGGTTCATATTTTGCTTGAATCTTACGACCAAACAGTTAAAAACATGCTTGATCGATTGGAAAATGCCGAAGAATATGAAGGGCTGTTTTTGAATGTGCAGCAGGCAACGGCAAAATGTACCGAAAATACGTTGTTTGTTGTTGTAGATACACACAAACCCAGCTTGCTCGAAGCACCTCAGCTACTTCAAGAGGCAAAGCAGATAGTTGTGATTGACCATCACCGTCGTGGCGCAGAGTTTATTGAAAATACAGCTTTGATTTATCACGAGCCTTATGCATCCTCTGCCTGCGAGATGATGACGGAAATACTGCAGTATTCTGCCAACAAGATGTCTCTTACAAAGCTTGAAGCAGAGTGTCTGTATGCCGGCATTGTGATTGATACCAAGCATTTTACATTTAAAACCGGCGTGAGAACCTTTGAGGCGGCATCATTTCTGCGTAAGCAGGGCGTGGATACGGTTGCTATTAAAACTATGTTCCAGCAGGATTTAACAACCTATATCAAGCGTGCAACTATCATCCGTGATGCGGAAATATTCAGAGACCATATTGCCATTAGTTTCTATAGAGAAATAGAAAAAAATATGCAGGTTGTTGTGGCACAGGCGGCGGATGAACTTTTAAACATCAAAGGTATTACGGCATCCTTTGTTTTGTGCCAGGCTGAAAATGGTGTCAATATCAGCGGCCGATCATTAGGCGGCATTAATGTGCAGATGATTTTAGAAAAGTTAGGTGGCGGGGGTCATATGACCATTGCCGGTGCTCAGCTTAATGACATTGATTTAGAAGAA
>JAZSJR010000113.1:0-5982 GCA_045534415.1 Clostridia bacterium | reverse complement strand
ACCCCATGTGGTAACTGCTGTTTTTCCGGGTCTTAAATCCGAAACCTTGCTTCACACACTGGAAATGCGGGATATTTATGTTTCGAGCGGTTCTGCCTGCTCCTCCAACAAGCCTCAGCTTTCTCCCACCCTACTTGCCATGGGATATAACCGCAAGGAAATTGAGGGCGCCATTCGCTTCAGCTTGGGGCATGCTACCTGCGAAGCAGATATTCTCTCCACCCTTTCGGCTGTTAAAGAAGAAACCGAGCTTTTGCTGGGAATTTCCCGCTAGATTGGTTTTGTCATTTTTCAAGCATGAACCACCCGTATCCTCTCATATAATAAAAGTACGGATTACTTTAAAACTGTAAGTAAAGCTGATTTCTCTAGGAAAGGAATGGCAGGATTTTGAAAAATATTGTTTTAATCGGTTTTATGGGTGTTGGTAAAACCACCATAGGCAAACGGGTTGCTGCAAAACTGGAAATAGATTTTTATGATACGGACGAAGCAATTGCCAAGTGCGAAAAAATGCCGGTGCATATGCTTTTAAAAAAGAAAGGACCCCGATATTTTGAGGGTGCACAGCGTTTTGCAGTTTCTACTTTGGCGCAAAATGAGGGCATTTTAATTTCCACCGGTGGTGACACGGTTATGGATTCATTTAACCTGGAAAAGCTTAAGGAAAACGGATTGCTCATTTGGTTGAGCGCAACACCGGAAACCGTGTATAAAAACACTCGCTACTCCATTCATAAACGTCCTGACCTTGAAAAGGTCAGTCTTGACGAGCTTGCCGCTATGATGAAAGAACGAGAACCTTTTTATGAAAAATCTGACATTGTGATTTCTGTTGACCACGACAGTATTGACGACGTGGCTGATAAGATTGTAGAAGAATATAAAAAACAAATGAATTAAGAAAGGAAGATACAAATGGAAGATTGTATTTTTTGCAAAATTTTAGCAGGCGAAATCCCTTCAAAAAAAGTGTATGAAGATGATTTGGTCTATGCCTTTCATGACATTGCACCCGCTGCACCGGTACATGTTTTAATTATCCCCAAAGAACATATTTGCTGCATGAACAAGGTAGCTGAGGAGCATAAAGAACTTTTAGGTCACATTCTTTTAACCGCTCAAAAGCTGGCAGATGAACTGGGCATTAAGGATTCCGGTTATCGCATCATTAATAACTGCGGTGAAAATGCCGGTCAAACTGTATTCCATATGCATTTCCACCTCCTTGGCGGCGATGCTTTTTCAAAATTGGTATAAATAGTTCATCCACAAACAAAAAGAGTCTGTAGTATGTTACTACAGACTCTTTTTGAATTTGCATTACGCCAGTTCCTTAAACAGTTCCATCATACCGTTTACGATAATATCATCGCCACCAGCAGCAAGGGAAGAACCTCTTGCCTCATAGCCACCCTCGTTATAAGCACTCGTGGTCGGGATGTAACCACCGGCACTGTTTGTCAGTGCGCAAAGAATGGTGCTGGCAAAAGGAGATGCAGCATTGATACGACGACCAATATCAACAAAAGGTTCGCCACCAATACCGGCAATAGCCAAATCACCGAGCTTAATGGCTGATAAGAAGAAGGGGAAGGATTCGGGTCCGTTTTCAAGTTTTACAATTCTTCTTGCTTCTGCCACAGCGGTGGTCAGTTCCATTTCCTTGTAAGGCAGTTCTGCCTTTCTGCCGGAATCATAATATTCACAAATATGTCTTGCTTCATCCAAACGGTCATTTTCCTGATGTGATGGCAGGTCAACACGTTTTGAAGCAAATGAAATTTTATCAGTTTTCACCGGTTCTGTAATAGAATAAACAGAAAGCACTGCCCCGGCAATGATGCGACCCATATGCTCAGCATGACGGATGCTACGGGGCACACTGTCAAAATCAATGGTACTAATAGCAGCTTCACCTGGTGTGGGGTTAACATTTACGTGGTTAACATCACCCTGGAAACCCTGGAGGAAGATTGACTTTGTGCTGGGGATAGCATCTTCTAAGATAGAGCAAACATAGCCGATGTAGTCAGCACTGATGTATTCACCGCCAACACAGTCAGGATGAGTACCAAAGTTCACAACTACGATATCATCAGCGCCCTCACGCTTAATTTTAAGTAATTTAACAGTTTCTTCCGGTGTTCCCAATGCATGGTCAATGTTGGGGTTTTTAACACCCGGATTGGTAGCAACATAGCCATCCTTCATGCGGTAACGACGGATGAAGGAAATGTTCTTTGCTTCTGACTGAGCGGTTTCCATTGTAGATTCTGCCAAATCTGCCAGTGCATAGATGGCTGCATCACGAATAGAGGTAGTCAGAAATTCATCATAAGCCTCTGAGCTTCTTTTTTCTGAAGCAAAGTCCTTACCAACTAAAGGACCTGTGTGCGTATGTGATAAATTGATAAAAATAGCATTTTTATCAAGACCAGTCGCCTCTGCAACCGCTTCTTTAAAACGGTCAAAATATACCTGTGCCAGTGTACAAAGGTCAAGTGCAATAACCACCGCCTGCTTTTCACCATCATCAAAGGCAACGGCACGGGCATAAATATCGTCTAACATACCCTTGGTAAGACGCTCTTCATAGTAACCCACAACCGGCGCACCATAAGGGGGATTGATGCAAACTTTTGCGTAACCTGTTTTCATATAAATTTCCATAGCCTTTCTGCCCACAAATAGTAATAAAATGTGTACGTTTCTTATCGTGGGCAGATAAGGCGTATAATGGAAATTATGCACATAGCCGCTTCGTGCCTCTTGGCACGAAAATCGGCGGTGCAACAAATTCCGCCGGAGGCTTAACGTGATTTTTCACGTTAAACGCTCCTTTTTTTGAAAAATTCTCATCCCTTTTATTGTACTAAATCACAAAGGTTGTGTCAAGGGGATAAGATGCTAAAATAATCTAAAAAAGCTTTGACTTTTGCAAAAAACAGAGTTATAATCAAGGGGAAATTACATAGTTTGAGGTAAAAATATGAAACTTAATTTTTATACACCGTCTTATACCGGTGCTGACGGCTTCGGCGGTGCCACCTTTGGCTTTGCCGGATCTGAAGATGAAACTCAGGCAGTTTCTTTTGGCTTCCCACAGGAAGTCCAGGGTATCTTGCTTTGCGGCACCTATCAGGAGATTCTTGAAAATATTCCTGATGGCACCTTTCAGGCAGGGATTGTGCTCATAGAAAATGCAGGAAACGAAAATATCTTTGTTCGTACACTTGCACAAGAAATTGGCGCCCCCTTAGTTGGCGGCAGTGGTGCCATCTGTCCCAAAACCGGAAAAACCGGTTTAATTACTGGTGGCAGCGAGGGAGCTGTCTTTCTGATTCAAGACGATAGTTTCCATGTATCTGTCATCAGCGAGAATGTTCACACAGATGTTATCAGTGAGCACAGCATTGCTTTTAATGGTCGCTATATAACCACCATAGATGGTTTTGAACCCATTAGCTGGTACAACAACAAGCGAGAAGCCTTTGGCCTTTCTGCAGACGATTTTGAGCATCTGACGTTGGCAGACAGCACAGGCATCAACGCCCACCTTTCCATTCGTGATGGTCAGCTTTTCTCCGGCCGTGATTTGGCAGAAACAATGTATCTTCGGTTTTTACCAAAGGATATGGCACAAAAACGGATAGAGACCTTTTACGATGATGAAAACGCCATTATTTTCGGTTGCGCCGGCTTAAAGCAAACCCTGACGACAGGCATCAAAACCAAGGCTTTAGGTCTTTTTATGTTTGGCGAGGTCTGCACCATAGATGGTCACAGTGATTTTGGCAACCTGATGCTTTCAAAAATCAAACTAATAAAAAAATAAAAGCAATGTGCAAAAAGGAGTCTTTCTTATGTTCAGAAGAAAAACCGTTGATATGCTGCACGGCCCCATCGTAAAAGGTCTACTCTCTTTAACAATGCCTATTATGGTTATGAACGTTCTACAAACCCTCTTTAATGTTATTGATATGTTGGCCTTGGGGAACTTTGTAAACGACCAGGCAGTGGGCGCTGTTGGTGCCTGTGGTATGCTGATTACCCTTTGTACCGGCCTTTTAACTGGTATTTCTACCGGTGCTAACGTTATCATCGCCAAACACATCGGCGAGGGGGACAGAGAAAAAACAGACCAGGCAACAGGAACATCTATTTTGTTCTCCATTGTAGGCGGTGTTGTTTTAATGATTATCGGGCTTACCTTTGCTGAAACCTTTTTGCGTTGGACCAATTGTCCCGAGAGCCTGATGCCCCAGGCGGTAACTTATTTTAAGATCTATTTTCTAGGTGTTCCTGTTCTTTTGTTGTATAACTTCTGCGCCTCTATTTTAAGAGCAATTGGTGATACAAAGCGACCCTTAATGTTTTCTTTAATCGGCGGTGTTGTCAAAATTCTTTTAACCGTTGGATGTATTACAATCTTGCATTTGGATGTTGAAGGTGTTGCTATTGCAACGATTCTTTCCAATGCCTTAGCTGCCGGGCTTTCGTATTATGTTATCGCAAAGGGCAACGAAAAAACCTATGTCTCTTTGAAAACTTTAAAATTCTGTGTCTCTGAGCTAAAAGCCATTTTATATGTAGGGGTTCCTACCGGTTTACAGCTGGCTCTCTACTCCTTTGCCAATGTTATCATTACTGCAACTGTAAACAGTTTTGGAGCAGATGCAACGACCGGAATCTCTATTGCCAATCAATTTGATGGCATTTTGTATACGATTTCCTGCGCACCCTCTTTGGCAACCATTCCTTATGTAGCTCAGAACATCGGTGCCGGCAACATTAAAAGAGCCAAACAATCTGTTATCCGCGCAATTTTCATTACTGTTGCTTTCGGTGCTACCTTCGGGGCTTTGTCCGCCATTTTCTCCGGTCAGCTTTCATCAACGATGTCATCTTCTCCGGTAGTCATTCAGTACTCGCAACAGAAAATGATTATTATTTCCAGCACCTATTTTATTTGCGGAATTAACGAAATCATGGGCGGTGCATTAAAAGGTATGGGGAAACCTGTTATCCCAACTGTGGCAACACTCCTCTTTATGTGCGCTATCCGATTTGTATGGGTGTACGTAATCTTTCCTCTCTGCCCGGATCTAACGTTTCTTTATCTAATTTGGCCTATCGGTTGGGTTCTGTCTATTACAATGTTGCTCATAGCATATTTCCCCACCATGCGACAACTGCAAAAGCAGCATACACTTTCCGATGCACCTTGCGCAACACTTTAAACATAAAATATACTGTCTAAATAAAAAAATTTTCAACATTGACATTTTAAGTTCAAAGTGCTAAAATATATTTAAATAAATGCGGAGAGCAGAAACCAGTAGGTTGGAAAGAACCTGGAGAGAGTTGCCGGTTGGTGCGAGGCAAAGGGGGCGTCCTTCTCGAATTCCTTCTGTTAGCAGTGCACTGAACAAGATTCGTCTTAAGTAGGAGGCAACGGGAGTTCCCGTCATAGAACTAAGGTATGTTAGTACCTGATAAGGTCGCTACCGTGAGATAGCGGCGAACTGAGGTGGTACCACGGAAATGATATTTTCGTCCTCTGTATCCTTAAACAGGATTGCAGAGGACTTTTTTTATTTTTCATACCCTGCAATCTGTTTGAGCAAATTTTAATTGTAATGGAAAGGATGAACAAAAAATGGCTCAAAACTACTACCAAAAAGACATTGAAACTATGTCTACCCCCGAAATGAAAAAGCTTCAATCAGAGAAACTGGTAAAACAGGTAAAACACGTTTACGACAACGTGCCTTACTACAGAGACCTTATGGACGAAAAAGGTGTTAAACCCGAAGACATCAAAGGAGTAGAAGATTGGCACAAGCTTCCACTCCTTACAAAAGCAGATTTAAGCGATGCTTATCCTTACGTACTGCTCGCACAGCCACTTGAAGACTGCGTACGTATTCAACCTACAGCACGCACAACAAGACGCCGTGTCGGTCCTTCTTACACACA
>JAZSJR010000004.1:0-7042 GCA_045534415.1 Clostridia bacterium | reverse complement strand
TGCAGGCATTAGTATCATGTCTACCCCGGCTTTCACGGCACGCACAGCCGCTTCCTTTGCAGAAAACTGCTCAGTTACTGCACCCATACTGAAAGAATCGGTAATAACAATGCCTTTATATTGTAAATCGTTTAACAAAATATCAGCAATAATCTCTTTTGATACAGAAGACGGTACCTTTTCTGTCACAACATTAACAGGTGTCATGTGAGATATCATAATAAAATCGACTCCGGCATTAATGCCTGCCTGAAAGGGCAAAAATTCTGTTTGCTTCATCTCATCAAGCGACCGCGTTGAAGAAGAATATCCTGTGTGGCTATCCAACTGCGTACTGCCGTGACCGGGAAAATGTTTAATTGCCGCAGAAACGCCATTTTCCTGCAACCCTTTTACAGCATTTTCTACCATCCCTGCCACAAGTGTGGCGTCTGTTCCAAATGACCGGTCACCAATTTCTGTATTATTAGGATTCACTAAAACATCAGCATCCGGTGCAAAATCTACATTAAAACCTAAAGTCTTTAAATCACCAGCCAGTGTTTTTCCTACATCATATGCCTTTTGTATATCGCCGCTGTCACCAATCTCTTTCATCGGCGGATGTTTGGTTGTTCCCATTGCCTCATTACTTCCTAAACGCGAAACCTTGCCACCCTCTTCATCCACGCCGATAAACAACGGAATTTTAGAATAGGATTGTGAGTTGGCTATCATTTGCATGGTTTGTTCCCGGGTTTCAAAGTTCTTGGAAAAATAAATCAATCCACCCACAGGATGCTTTTCCAGTGCCAATCTTGTGGTTTCACCGGCAGCAATTGCCGTACCAATTTTTGTAATGGACTCCGGCGTGACAAAAAGCATCTGATACACCATATCACTTAGAGTCATATCCTGCATTATCTTCTGCACTTTGTTTTCCAACTCTTTTTGGGCAGTTTCTTCAGGAGTCTCCACCGGCGCAGGTGTTTGCATTTCTTCAGGAGTATAAAGGACTTCTGCCTTATTTTCGGCTCTTTTGGTTACATAAGACCCTGTCAGGAATCCTGCACCAAACATCAACAGATTCACAAGAATCAAAATAAACGAAATCCACCCAAGAGAGTCCATAATTGATTTCCGCTTTCTCACAACAACTCTTCTTGCCATGTTCCATCACCTCTAAATTTTTCTTATGTTAAAAAACAAAGGTCATTATAATAAACAGCACAATTAAGATACTGAAATTACAAGCCGAATATAATCCCACATAGGATACAACACGATTTGGTTGGTGCTTTGTATATTCTTTCAGAGTAATCAGACTTGCAAGGGATGCAATAAGCGTGCCTGCTCCGCCGATGTTTACCGCTACCAATAGCTGTGCAAAATTTTCTGTGAACTTAGATAGCAAAATAGCACTGGGCACGTTACTGATGACCTGGCAGGAAAGCACCCCATAAAACAAAGTGTTTTGGTTGATAAGATTCCCCAAAAACTGACTCACAGCGGGGATTCTTGCCATATTCCCCGAAAAAACAAAAAACGCACAAAAGGTTAAAAGCAAGGGGTAATCCACCATTTTAAGTGCCTTTCTATCGAGTATCAAAAGGAATGCAGGAATAATAATCAATCCCCAATAATACGGAATAAAGCGAAAGACAATTGCAATGGAAAAAGCGAACAATACCAAATAGATAATCATTCGCTTTTTACTCATCGGGGCAATCTCGCTTTTATGTAACACCAAAGGCTCTTTTTTAACAAAGAACCAACAGCAAAGAGTAATCAGCGTAATGGAAATTAAAAACGGCAACAACATAATTTTAACAAACGTTATATTGGGGATGGAATAATAAGAATATAAATACAGGTTTTGCGGATTGCCGAAAGGCGTCAGCATGCCCCCTAAATTTGCAGCCACCGTTTGCATAATAAACGTAAAGCTTAAAAGTTTTTTATTTCCTGTTGAATCCAAAACAAAATAACCTAAGGGCAAAAAAGTTAATAATGCCATATCATTTGCAATGAGCATTGAACCGATAAAGGTAATGTATATGAGCACTAAAATGGCAGACCTTGTGGTTTTAAACATACATACGATTTTTTTGGCAACAGTTTGAAAAAAATGAATGTTTTTCAGTGCACAAACAACCGCCAGGGTACAAAATAAACACGTTAAGGTTTTGCAATCGAAATAGCCAAAGTACTCTCTGTCAAAAGGAACAAAAAAACAAGTTACAGCTGCCGCAACAAAAGCCACCAGCATCACAATATTATTCCGTATCCATCTGCGCCAACTCATGTTTTATCTCCTTCATTTTTTATCATAGATTGTTATTTTTGTATAGGAGCTGAAAATTTTAAGCTTTGAACAGCTTTTTCGCCTTTCATAGCTTCAACTGTCATATAATCATATTTTCCTTTTGTAATTTCAATGTGGCATTCTTCAGGCTTCATTTTTAAAGATTCCTTGTCCCCGCCTGCATAACCGGTGAATTGCACATAATCACAGTATTTGGGAATATGTATGCTGACAGTAAATGCATCTGCATCTGATAATACATAGTATTCCTCAGATTCAACATCATATTGAACCGCATATGCTCCGCTTTCTGCTATGTGGAGCTGATATTCATTGCCAAAAAAACCAAAATAAGTTAACAAAACAGTTAAAAGCAAAACAACAATTTTAAAAATCCGGTTATTGGTGATTTTTTTCAATGTAAATCCTTCATATTTTTTAATAAAACCGTCCAATTTTCCCCACACTGTTTCGTTATAAGATTCTTCAAGCAGATTTTCGTTTACTTTATTGCCACACTCGGTACAGTATTTATAGCCATATCCGAATTTTGCTTTACAGTTATCGCATATCATGATTGTGCCTCTCCTTCAAAAATCCTATCTTCTGCAATGTACCACTTTCCATCTATCTCAACATAAACAAATCTCACATAGCGGGAAACATCGCAGGGTCCAAGATCTGCCCACATAATATCGTCAGGACGACCATCGTTATATCCCCAAAACTCTTTAATGTTTTCTCCCACTCTGTAACCTGCTTCGCGCAAGGTTATAGCCAGTTTACTGGTTAGTTGCTCGTTCACTAAAATGTGACCAAAATGCGACTTCGAAAAAGGATCCATGTTTTCATCGTGCCAGGGAAGAACAGTGGCAATACCCCGGTCTCTTACCTCGTGGACGCCTTTATAAGGAAATTTACCGGTATTTTCTGCCAACATACTCTCAAGGCTTCTGTTATGCTTTACAATATACGGCACACCCAATCTGTTATCGGCAGATGTGGTGTAATTGTTGGCAAGAGTTCTGATTTCTTCATATTCACCATCAGAAAGAAGCGTAACAACAGGGCCACTGTGCTTAAGTACATGATTCACGCCCCCATACACCTTTGTAATGTGGGATGGTAAGCCAAAGCCGCTTACCATTGCCACCACGGATGTTACAATGGTGACCGACATAATTGTGCCATATAGATGAGATAAAATAAAGTCTTTAATGATTTTAAGAGCTTTATCGTCTAAATCCCCTTTAATTTTTTCCTTTGTATGTTTAATCAGAAAATGCAAAAAAGGAGAGTGTTTTCCGTAAATGTTGCTTCCACACGCATAGCACTTTATAGGGTCTGTGTTCGGCTTTCCGCATTGGGAGCAAAACACTGTTTTTTCTTCTGTTATATCCATTTTATCATTCCTTTTATCTCGATTCGTATTTCATCTTACTCATAAAAAGACATACCGGAAATAGTCCTATAATGCGGTCTGTTGTTATGCACCCACGAAGCGGGAGCATTTTTTACATCAATAAAGTAAAGAGCATTTCCAACGAGATTGACTCCGCCCAGTGCACACTTGGCTGCAATAATACTCTCATTTGAGGGCGTGATATTAATTTTATCAGTATGCGCTGGCGGGAACTGAACGCCATACCGTGTGTCTAAAATAACACCTTTCACAGTGTTTGGAAACTGTGGTGATTTCACACGATTCATCACAGTACCTGCAACTGCAAGCTTAACCTCAAAGGGCTGATAACCGCATTCTATCTGAATGATTTTTCCAAGATACAGAACATCCTCATAATGGTAAGAATTGTCTTTATTTGCCTCCGGCACAGTAACATTCGGAGCTTCGATTTTAACGGTCAGATAAAATTCATCCCATTTAACATTGTACCCCAACACATCAGAGATTGCTCTAATAGGAATAAAGGTCAAATCCTGATGGATAACAGATGCATATTTCTGCTCTTTTCCATCAACCACGCAAACATCTTTTTCAACATAAAAGGCAAAGGTATGTCCGTCTTTTGTCATCGTTGCTGCTCTTTCTTCCCCATCCCATTCAATTGTACCGCCAACGGCATCAGAAAAAGCGCGAAGTGGCAGATAGGTAGTGCCATCAATCAAAATAGGCTTCTCCACACACTTTATAAAGCTGCCGTTTATGTCGATATCAATTGGCATGTTGTAACCCTCATAGGTATCAACAGCAAAAACATTAATAGAACACAATACCATTAATGCAGCAAACAGAACAATTATTCGTTTCGTCATATGTCCACCTCATTACAAGTGTCTTTTGTCATCGCTATACCGGATTTTATAAGTCGGAACATTACAGGGCAAAATTATTCTGCCTCATTCTTAGGCATAACCAACGCTGCAACAATATAGGCTATTATGCCAGAACCGCCAAGAAAGGTAAACAAAACCCATGCAAGACGAACCACAGTAGAATCCAAATTAAAATATTCAGCAATTCCACCACAAACACCACTAACTTTTTTGTCTACCAAAGATTTATAAAGTCTTTTTTTCATACTATATATCTCCTCTCAAACCTTTTGATTTTACATTGTAAAACCACCGAACAATTTGTTGTATTATTTTCTGTTAATTTGTCTTATAAAATCATTATACTCGAAAAAGTAGTAGTTGGCAAGTTTTTTAATTTCATCCTGTTCCGGTTCAAAGCGGTCATATATGGCAGCTACTGTATACCCTGCTTTTTTAGCTGTTTCTATGGCGTAGAGAGAGTCTTCAAAAATAATGGTTTCTTCTTTTTTTGTGCCAAGGTGATTAAGTGCTGCGTCAAAAATATCCGGTTCTGTTTTTCCTTTTCCCACCTGGGTGCAGGTAAAGATTTTAGAAAAATACTTAAGCATATCATTGCGCTCTAAGGCAGCCTTCACCAAATATTCATCAGTTGACGTTGCGGCACAAATAGCAACACCCTGCGCTTTTAATTGTGCCAAAAACTCCTTGGCATCCACCTTGGGTACTACCTCTTCAAAATATCTTCTTTCAATCATATTATTAACAGAGAGAGCAATTTCCTCTTCTGGATAAGTCACATGATAAAATTCGCGAAAATATTGTGCTGCTTCTTTCATGCTCATAGTTTTAACAATTTCTCTTAAGCCTTCTTGCGGCTTAATGCCAATTGAACGTAAATAGCTAGCAGCAACAGTATCCCAAATATAGATTGAATCTAAAACTGTACCATCTATATCAAAAATTGCACCTTTAAAATACATTTTTATACACCTCGATAAAAAAAGAGCTGCCCAAACAGGCAGCTCTTAAAAACTTAATTATTTAATCATGTTTGCAACTTCGCTGGCAAAGTCATCTTCACGTTTTTCCAGACCTTCACCCTTTTCAAATCTTACGAAGTTAACGAGCTTAACGCCCTTAGATTCAAGATATGCTTCAACCTTGAAATCGCCGTTCTTAACGAATTCCTGCTGCAGTAAGCAGTTCTGTTCGAAGAACTTGTTGATTTTACCGCCAACCATCTTTTCTAAGATGTTATCAGGCTTGTTAGCGTTCTTAGGGTCTTCTTTAATCTGCGCAATAATGATGTTCTTTTCCTTTTCAACATCTTCAGCAGGAACAGTGTCCTTAGACAGATATAAAGGATTGATAGCAGCAATCTGCATTGCAACGTCTCTTGCAGCTTCGTAAGCGTCATCGTTAGCAAATGCGCTTTCAGCTTCAACCAAAACGCCAATTCTGCCGCCGCCATGGATGTAAGAGCAAACATTGCCTTCAAATCTTGCAAATCTTCTGAGGTTCATGTTTTCGCCGATTTTAGCGATTAAAGCGGTTAAAGCGTCGCCAACATTCTGAGCGCCGTCAAAATCCATAGCCTTCAATGCATCAACATCAGCGGGGTTCTTTTCAGCAACGATTTCTGCAACCTTGGAAACGAATGCCTGGAACTCATCGTTCTTAGCAACGAAGTCGGTTTCAGAGTTAACTTCAACCAGAACACCAATTTTCTTGTCATCGGTCAGGTAAGCTTTAACGATACCTTCAGATGCGATTCTGCCGGACTTCTTAGCAGCAGTAGCTAAGCCCTTTTCTCTTAAGAAATCAACAGCCTTATCCATATCGCCGCCAACTTCGGTCAGCGCTTTTTTACAATCCATCATACCGCAACCGGTACGTTCTCTCAGTGTTTTAACATCAGCAGCTGTAAATGCCATGTCAATCTCCTCCTGTTTAATTATTCTGCAGCTTCTTCTGCTGCAGCTTCGTCAGCTTCACCTGCATCGTTAGAAGCATCAATGCCCTGACGACCTTCGATAATTGCGTTTGAAATAGTAGAAGCAATCAGTTTTACGGCACGGATAGCATCATCGTTACCGGGGATTACATAATCCACTTCTTCAGGGTCACAGTTGGTGTCTACAATAGCAACAACGGGGATACCCAGTTTCTTAGCTTCTGCAATTGCAATCTTTTCTTTTCTGGGGTCAACAATAAACAGAGCGCTGGGGAGCTTCTTCATGGTTTTGATACCGCCTAAGAACTTCTCCAGTTTTTCTCTTTCGAGTTTTAATTTTAAAACTTCTTTTTTGGGCAGCAGATCAAATGTGCCGTCTTCTTCCATACGGGTCAGCTGCTCTAAACGATCAATACGCTTTTTGATGGTTTTGAAGTTGGTAAGCATACCACCTAACCATCTTGCGTTTACCCAATACATACCAACACGTTCAGCTTCTTCTTTAATAGAATCCTGAAGTCGGAGGC
>JAZSJR010000001.1:0-7903 GCA_045534415.1 Clostridia bacterium | reverse complement strand
GATTTCTGCTATTTTTGAAGAAACTGCTAATAACGAAAAAGAACACGCTAAGCTTTGGTTTAAAGCATTAGGCGAACTGGGCGATACAAAAGCAAATCTTCTGCACGCTGCTGAGGGCGAAAATTATGAGTGGACAGATATGTATGCTCGTTTTGCTGATGAAGCTGAAGAAGAAGGCTTTACAGCACTGGCTGCACAGTTCCGTATGGTAGCTAAAATTGAAAAATCTCACGAAGACCGTTATCGCAAGCTGCTTTCTAACGTAGAAATGCAGAAAGTGTTTGAAAAAGCAGAGGAAACCATGTGGGAATGCCGCAACTGCGGTCATTTGGTAATGGGTAAGAAAGCACCTGAAATTTGTCCGGTTTGCGCACATCCTCAGGCATATTTCGAAGTTAGAAAAGAAAATTATTAAGTCAAGACAACCAGTTTACTGGTGGTCTTGACTTACGAAAAACATGTTGGAATAATACATTAATCAACAAAAAAGGAACACTTCTTATAAGTGTTCCTTTTTATTATGTACTTATATAATCATCATTGCATCACCAAAGCTGAAGAAGCGGTAACGCTCTTTCACGGCTTCCTCATACGCTTGTAAAATCGTCTCTCTGCCGGCTAAGGCACTGACAAGCATTACAAGGGTAGACTTGGGTAGGTGGAAGTTTGTAATCAGATTATCCGTAAATTTAAAGGCATATCCGGGGTAGATAAATATACTGGTTTCACCGCTGCCGGAATGCATCACGCCGTTTTCATCAGCTAATGTTTCCACAACGCGGGTTGCGGTTGTTCCAACACAGATGATGCGGCCGCCATTTTGTTTTGTACGATTTAAAAGAGCAGCTGTTTCCTCATCCACAGAGTAGTATTCAGAATGCATTGTGTGTTCTTCAACGGTATCTGCCTTTACAGGGCGAAATGTTCCCAATCCAACATGGAGAGTGACATAAGCGACCGAAACGCCGCTTTCCGTGAGTTTTGACAGTAATGCTTTGTCGAAATGTAATCCCGCAGTGGGAGCAGCTGCTGAACCGCTTACCTTTGAATAAACTGTTTGATATCGTTCGGGGTCGTTCAATTTTTCCTTAATATAAGGGGGTAGGGGCATTTCGCCTAATTCTGCCAGAATCTCATTAAAAATTCCCTTATATTCAAAACGGACCAAGCGGTTGCCGTCATCTTTGACCTTTATAATTTCAGCAACCAATTTGCCCTCGCCAAAACTAACTCTGTCACCAATACGGCATTTCTTGCCGGGTCGTACCAAGCTTTCCCATACATCGCCTTCAATTTGGCGAAGCAGCAAAAGTTCAGCAGCACCGCCGCTTTTTTCTCGGTGTCCCAAAAGTCTTGCAGGAATAACACGGGTGTTATTTAAAACAAGGCAATCTCCAGGTTTAATGTAAGAGATAATATCAGAAAAAACACGATGCTCGGTTTTGCCTGTTTTTCTGTCTACAACCAAAAGACGGGAAGCAGTGCGATCCAAAAGAGGCGTCTGCGCGATGAGTTCTTCCGGTAGATAATAATCAAAATCCTGTATGTTCACTCTGTAACCTCCAACTCATCAGGTGCATCATCATCCAAGTCATCATAAACATCAAAATCACGCCATACGTGCTCTAAAATTTCAAAGTTATGGCAGATTTCATCTTTGTTCTTAAGAGCCAATGCAACAATTAAAGCATTAATCACAGAAAGGGGCGCTACGAGAGAATCTACAAAAGATTCTGCATCACTTCTTGCAAGAAGCGAATAGTCAGCATTTACCTTGATGGGTGATAACACGCCATCGGTAATGCCGATGACGGTTGCACCTTTGGATTTTGCATAGCGCAACGCATGAATTGTACGCTTTGAGTAACGCGGAAAACTGATGCCAACGATAACATCCTCAGGACCAATACGAAATAACTGTTCAAAAATTTCGCTGGCACTGATGCTGCTGACAACTGTTACCTTATCAAACATCAAATTCAGATAAAAACCTAATAAACCGGCAAGATATGATGCGGAGCGCAGACCGATAATATAAATATGTCTGGCGCTGGAGATTGTACCGACAATTCTCTCAAACTCGCTTTGGTCAATGGTAGATAAGGTGGTACGAATTTTCTCGATATCAGAATTTAGAACATCATTTAAAATGTTTTCAGTGTTGAGTCTTGAATAGGTTAAATCCATACGCTGAACGCTTGTCAGCTTAGATTTTGCATACTCCCAGACAGCGTGCTGAAATTTCTGATATTTTTCATAACCAAGTTCAGCAGAAAAACGAACAACAGTTGCTTCGCTGACGCCGGTAATTTGACTGAGCTGCTCAACGTTCATGTAAGCCGCTTTGTCATAACTTTCAATAACAAAGCGAGCAATCGCCTTGTGGCTCTTGCTCAGCTTGTCATATTTTTCTGTGATGTGGGTAATAATGTTATGGCTCATACAAGCTCCTCTTTAGCGAAACAGTTCGCTCATTGAAATATCTTCGTACACGCGCTTAATAGCTTCGGAGAATACAGGAGCAACAGATAAAACCTTAATTTTATCAATCTGCTTATCCGGTGTAAGAGGAATGGTATCCAGTACCAAAAGCTCGGAAATGGGGCAGTTGTTAATTCTTTCAATAGCAGGACCGGATAAAACGGCATGAGTACAGCAAGCAAAAACGTCTTTTGCGCCACGTTCTTTTAATGCGGTTGCACCGTTTGTAATAGTACCTGCGGTATCAATCATATCGTCGATTAAGATAACTTTTTTATCTTTAATATCGCCGATGATATTCATAACTTCAGATACGTTGGGCTTCGGACGGCGTTTGTCAACAATGGCAATGGGAACGTTAAGCTTAGAAGCAAAGGTTCTTGCACGGGTAACACTGCCTAAGTCCGGAGATACGACAACGAAGTCATCCAGTTCATCTTTGAACTTATTTATGTAATAAGAAGCCAGAATAGGACCGCCTAAAAGATGGTCCACCGGGATGTTGAAAAATCCCTGAATCTGAGCTGCGTGCAGGTCCATGGTGAGGACACGGTCAGCACCGGCAGATGTAATCAGGTCAGCCACCAGCTTTGCTGAAATCGGATCACGTGCTTTTGCTTTGCGGTCCTGACGAGCATAGCCAAAGTAGGGCATAACAGCGGTGATACGGCCAGCGGAAGCACGTTTTAAGGCGTCAATCATAATTAACAGTTCCATTAAGTGGTCATTAACTGGATTGCAGGTAGACTGCACGATGAAAACATCAGAACCTCTGACGGTTTCATAAATGTTAACGCCGATTTCGCCGTCGCTAAACATGGTAACTTCAGCATCGCAAACACCTAAGCCTAAGCCCTGTGCGATTTTCTGTGCTAGATCAGGATTTGCATTACAAGTAAAAATTTTAACATCTTTGCCATGGCTAATCATGGTATATTTATTCCCCTTTCCCTAATTAAGGCTAAAAGCCTATTATTTTCTCTTCCAGTTTGTTTTAACGACCTGCCGTGCCCGGGCAATTGCCAGCGTGTCAGCAGGTACATCATCGGTGATGGTAGAACCAGCGGCGGTGAATGCATTTCTGCCCACTGTGACAGGTGCTACCAGGTTTGTATTACAACCAATGAAGGCGTCATCTTCAATTGTGGTGCGATATTTATGTTTACCGTCGTAGTTCACGACAACGGTACCGCAACCAAAATTGATGCGTTCACCAACATCAGCATCACCTACATAGGTCAGGTGTGAGAGCTTTGTCCCATTACCAATGTTTGAATTTTTAATTTCAACAAAATCACCAAGTTTTACTTTTTCGCCCACAACGCAGTGAGGACGGACATAAGCAAAAGGACCAACAGTTGTGCCGGCGCCGATTTTGCTGTCTAAAATAACAGATTGACGGATGGTAACGCCATCGCCAATGGTGGAATTTTCAATTTCGGTATTAAAACCGATGACTGCGTTTTGACCAATAGCGGTCTGACCTACCAAACGCACATTGGGTGCAATGGTTGTGCCTGCACCAATGGTTACCTCAGCATCAATGAAAGCGCTTTCTTCGTCAGCGAAGATTACACCATTTTGCTTGTGTTTTGCAATGATTTCAGCACGGGTTTGCGTCATAGACATTCTCCTTTATATTTTATTGATGAAATTGATTCACAGACATTTTAACACGCAGGTCTTCGCCAAAGAATCTAAGAGCTTGATAACTTCCTACAATGCGGCTGATAACACGCTCAGAGTAACGGTCAGACAGTTCCTGCATATTAAGATTTGTATTAATAATTGATTTTTTGTTTGTAATTAAACGTGAATTTAAAATGTCAAACAGCGCAGCGTTGGTATAAGCAGTAGAGAACTCAGCACCTAAGTCATCTAAAATTAAAAGGTCACAATCGTAGAGTCGCTCTGCTTGCGTTTTAAGCTCAGATAAATCGGAGCTGCGCTTGAACTTATAGTCTTCTAACAGTGAAACAATCTGATAAGTTGTTTCATAAATAACAGAGTAGCCTTTTTTAATCAGTTCCTTGGCAATGCAGGTTGATAAAAAAGTTTTACCCAGTCCGGATTCTCCCCAAAACAGCAGGTTTTTATCCGTCCGTTCAAAATCAGTAATAAAATTTTTGCTGATTTCTACAATGTTCTGCATAGCAGAGTAGGGTGAAATGCCATATTGCGGGTCAACTTCGGTAGAATAGAGAGATAAGTCAAAGGTCTTAAAACTCTGATTACGAAGCTGCTGAGAAAGGTTAGACTTTTCAAAGGCTTTCATAACCAAACGGCGCTTGTAGCATTCGCAGTTTTTATCACCCCGCACGCCGGTATCCTGACAGAGTTCACACATATAGCGGACGGAAAGCTCATCTTCGGCAAAACCATTTTCTAAAAGCAAAGCCTTTCTGCGGATTTGCAAAGCTTTTTGACGGTCACGCAGGGAAGCAATTTTTGCCTGCATATCAAGGGGGCCTGCAACAGCCAAAGAAATAATAGAAAGGCCGGCAGACTGAATTTCTTTATCAATTGCCTCGATATCTGGCACGGCAAGATAAACCGCCCGGCGGCGCGCCTCTAAATCCTCCTGATTATGACGGCGAAGTTCTTCGTATTCACTTTCTACTAATTGATATAAGCTGCGTTCATACGCCATATTGTTCCTTCCTTCCGTCAGGGAAATTAACCGACTCAAAGGCCTGACGCTGCAGAGCCTCAAAATCATAGCGGGAATTTTTTTGCTGTTTTGCTTCCGGTTTTTTCTGTTTGCCGATATCCTGAGGTGCATAGATGCCATCCTTTGCCCAGGATTCAATAATTTTGTTCATATAAGCAAAAGAAAGTTTTCCGGTTTGATTCACGGTAAGTTCGTATGCCTGTTTTACCATATCAAGAGACATTTTGCATTCACTTTGCCAATTGTGAATGTAGCCAAGTTCGCGGGTTGTGAGGCGCCGTTCTTGAATGCCAAAAATAGAGCGGATGCGGCTTGTGAAGCTTAAAAATTCTTCCCGCTTGTCAATGTATGCTTTTGCCTTTTGAATGGAGTCAATCCCGGCAGAAGCCCATTTGCCTGCTTCTTTTTCAATATATTTCATAGAATTTTTGCCCTTAGAAACATAATATTCAATTAAAACCAAAATGACCTCAATGGGCAAGCCGTAATAATCGTGAAAAGAATATAAGAGTTCCGTATCGGCAGAGCTTAAGGTTTTTCCTAAAATCTGCCCGACCATTTTATACATCTGACACATCTTTGGGTTATCCTGCAAACGACGGCTGATTTCAGAACATTTGTAACTGGGTTTAAAGGGGAGAGCCGTTTTGCTGCAAGATTCAGAAAAGCAGAACTCAATGTCAAAATCTCCATCATCAACAGAAGTGAAGTTGTGAATTTTTACAAGCCCCTGAGAACTGTAAAACAAAAAGGCATTCACAACATCAATTTTGCTGATTTTCAATGCATCAGCAATGTAGCCGTTTGTTATGCTTAAATTTCCTTTTTCGTGCTGCAGCAGCGCAAAAACATAAACGGATAAATATGTAGGGCATCCGGCTTCGGTCAAAAGCTCCGCAGCACGGACAGGAAGTGCAATATAACCGTTGTGGTCGCTGCGAATTTTGGACTCAATAATCATGACCAAACACCGTTTCTTTCAATCAAAATTTTAAATTTTTGCCGCAAAATCCGGCAAAAAACGATACTATATCTATTATAATTTATAATAACTATTATTAGTATACCACAGATATGTCAAAAAAGCAAAGCTAAAATCGCATTTTATCAAAAAAATATGAAAAGAAAAAAAGAAAAAAATTAAGCGACGGTACACGACCGCCGCTTAATGCTTTGAATTACTTTCTCAGACCTAATTTTTCAACGATTGCACGATATCTTTCAATGTCAACCTTGGTCAGGTAGTTGAGTAAACCTCTGCGCTGACCAACCATTTTTAAAAGGCCACGTCTTGAGTGATGGTCCTTTTTGTAAACCTTCAGATGCTCGTTTAAGTGGTTGATGCGCTCTGTTAAGATAGCAATCTGCACTTCCGGAGAACCTGTATCGGTTTCGTGAATTTTGTACTTAGCGATGATTTCCTGTTTAACTTCGGGTCTCATAATGAACCTCCTAAATAATTTAAAATTTCTCCTAACTCTGAGCAAAGGGTCAATCTTCGAGGTGACACCCTAAGCCCGGATGTTGGAACACAACGGATATTGTAGCATAAAAAATGGGATTTGTAAAGAGTTTTTTAGTAAAAAAGTAAAAAAATCTCATATGCATATTTTAACCATAAAAATGCAGAGAATACATAAAAAAACGGAAGCGTCCACTTCCGTTTTACTTACTCTATGATTAATTTTGAATCCAGTACGGTAATCTCGATTGATTTTGTTAATAAATCAGTATAGCCAAAAGACATTGTTCTGACAGTATCGGCAAAATCAGAAACGCTGTCTAAAGCAACAATAAAAATGGAGGGGTAGGTTTCCCTGATGACACCAAAGCGGATAATTTCACGGTTTTTACCACGCTTTGCAGATAAACGGATTCGCTTACCTTCGTTTTGCTCTAATAGAGTCTTTACTCTTTGGATATCCGATTTATCAATCATAACCGTACCTCCTTTTTACAATTTCCATTTTATTCTAACATAATTTGTCAGTTATGTCAAGTCCTGTAAAAGAAAGGAAAGTATGGTTTAGAAAATGTTTTGGCTCAGATTGCCAAAAAAGCTGAAAAAAAGGTTGACAACTAAGATTTTATCCGATATAATAAATGATTAGGGGAGTGGGTGTTTTGATTTTTGATGTTCAAACAATTTTGAAAACAGAGGGCATGCGTGTTCCTGTAGAAGTAAAGCTTATTCCTTGTGAAGAGTTTTCTAATGGGGAATTGCAGTTTTGCGGTGAGCTGTCCTTTGCCGGTGAACTTGAAAACGTCGGCGGTGTTTTAGAATTGTCCGGCATGGCTGAAGGAACGTTTACAGTTCCTTGTGCCCGTTGCACAAAAGTTACAACACAGCACTACAGTGTTGCAATCAATGAAACATTTGCCCATGAAAATGCCGAAGGTGTGGACCTTGAAGAGGTGCTTTTGTTTGTGGGAACGAGCATCGATCTTGGCGAGGCAATCTGGCCCAATGTTTTGTTGTCTGTTAACACAAAGTATTTATGCAAGTCTGACTGCAAGGGTTTATGCCCTATGTGCGGTGCTGACTTAAATGAAACATCCTGCGATTGCTGTCAGGATGAAATTGACCCGAGACTTGCAGGTCTTGCCGACCTGTTAAAGTAAAAAATGTAAATTATGGTCTGTGGGGGAAACCCGTGACCTGGTTATAGGAGGTGTAGCAAATGGCAGTACCTAAGAGAAGAACCTCAAAAGCAAAACGTGATCAGAGAAGAGCTAACTGGAAGCTGGCGG
>JAZSJR010000129.1:0-2766 GCA_045534415.1 Clostridia bacterium | reverse complement strand
CGCAGGCCGGTTTCGATATCTCTGTATTTTATATTTTTCATGAAAGCACACTCCTCTTTCTGTAAAAGCTAACATTCACTTCTTTATGTTGTTATAGGTAAATTTTCTCTTTGCTCTCAATACCAATACTTTCACCTATAGTTTATCCTCTATTGTACCAGTGAAGCGCCCAAATGTCAATGTGCAGATGTTTCCGAAACGAACCAGCGCATACCAAGAATGTACAAAATTTGCATGCCACATCGGTTTCACGAAAAAGCAGTACAGTTGAACAACTGTACTGCTTTTCGTTTTCAGTTACTGCAATTATGCATTGGGCTTAAAGTCTTCCAAATAGACCACGCTCTTAACAAAGCCTTCCTCACGCTTCACTGAATCCTCGAACGCTTTTGCGATATCCTCAGCACAATACTTATGAGAGATCAGCAGGGAAAGGTCGAAGATGCCGCGCTCAAAGAGGGAAATCGTCATCGGCCAATAGCGGGAATACTCTCTGCCATCATCCAGGGCCGGTGAAGTATGAATCAAGCGGTTGCCTCTCAGATGCTGTGTTTTAAAATCGATGGTGCGGTCAAAACGATGCCAACCAAACAAATAGATATCACCCGCCATACCGCAGGAACGGACAGCAAGATCCAGACCCGGCTGTGTACCGGAACATTCAATAACACGGTCGAATTGTCCTGTGACCTCATCGGGTGTGCAAACAACCTGAGCACCGCACTTCTTGGCAAGCTCACGGCTGCTTTCTTTTACGTCACAAACAACAAATTCCGAGAACGGGTATCCCTTGATGAGCTGCACCATCAGCAAGCCCATAAAGCCTGCTCCGATCAAAAGAACGCGGTGTGCGGGCTTCAAATCCATATAGGAAACGGCATTGACAATGGAGGCCGCAGGCTCGATGACCCAATTAGCAGGATCCTTAATGTTGGAAGGAAGCTTGTATGCATATTTTGCAGGGCCAACCAGACGGCGGGACCACTGTCCCATATACCAACAGCAAGCGCAATAATCGCCGGGTTTCAAATGGGTAACCCCAGAGCCAACCTTTAGAACACGGTGCACAGCTTCGTGTCCGGGAATCATGGGATAACGGGGATGGGTCAAATCTCCTTTATAGAGGCTTACTTCATGGGTGCAAATTGCGCCAAGCACAGCCTCTACAACGATCTCATCTTCTTTGGGCTCACGATCCTCGGCCAAAGAATACATATTTGTGCCATGGTCAATCATTTCCTGCTTTGTGGGCATATATACGTCGGTTGGAACGACATCACGGTAGGTGATGTTTCCAATTTCTTCCAGAATAACTGCTTTCATAGTATCCTCCTTAATATTTGAATATGTTTATTTGGGTCGTTGCTATGATGTGATTCTAACATCCCCAGAATTGCTTATCAACGCAAGATTGTTCATATCACTATCAAAATCGTCAACGATGACAGAAAAAAGGAATTGACTTTATGATGCACTCTACCTATAATAAAATTATGGAATATATTAAACAAGATTTGAAATCTACAATTAACATAAAGCAAATTGTTACCATTCATTATTATGAGTTAACCAAGTCTACAAGCTATCCCACTGATACACACGATTTCTGGGAAATTCATTATGTGGACAAGGGTACCGCTATATGTTATGAGGATGGAAAACAATATGTTTTGGGGCACGGCGACATTCTTTTTAATAAGCCCAATTCCCAGCACCGTTTAATGGCAAAGGACGATAACGCACCGAATGTGTGTGTAGTCACCTTTGTCTGTCACTCCCGTGCTATGCGCGCATTTGAGGGTCAAAAACTTCACCTGACACCTGAACAAATTTCTATTTTGCGAAAGTTTTTTGCCGAAGCAAACGCCACATTTGAAATTGAAAATACATCGCCCGATTTGAAAGAACTTTGCCGAAAAAGCACTATGCCGTTGGGTGCGCTGCAAATGCTAAAGCTCCATTTAGAAGAGTTTTTCCTTCTGCTATTGCGGGATTTGGAGGAGCAAAAGCAACAATTGTTTTCTGTTTTGAATGTTGAGGAATATTCTGATCCTTTGGTAAACGATATGATAAACTATATGCGGGCACATATAACCGAAAAAGTTACCATTGCCGATCTATGTGCTGAATATCATTACAGTAAAACGTTTCTTTGCAACCGTTTTTTGGCCGTAACGGGCAAAACAATCAATCAATTCTTGACACAATTAAAAATTGACGCGGCCAAAAATATCATTCGTAATGAAAAAAGCAAAAATATTCACATTTCACAAATCGCAAATGTATTAAACTTCAGCTCACCCTCTTATTTCAGCTATGTGTTTAGAAAGACAATGGGCATGTCACCTGCCGAATACGCCGTTAGCGTCAGGCATTATTAGTCTGATGAACTGTCATAAAAAAACACCACCCGTTTGGGTGGTGTTTTTTTGGTTGCGGAGGCAGGACTCGACTTGCATTTTTGCCTTTGGTAAAAACTATGGTGTTGCCGGCGTGGAAGCCGGCAAGCAACAGTCCGCCGGACTGTTGCATTTAGATCGGTTCGAGTCCTTTTCCTATCTCACATAGAAAAGAAAAAAGCCATCCCGTTTGGGATGACTTTTCCTTTTCTGGTTGCGGAGGCAGGACTCGAACCTACGACCTCCGGGTTATGAGCCCGACGAGCTTCCAACTGCTCTACTCCGCGATATGGGGAACTCGCCTGAGTGCCCGATTATTGTAACACAGAGAGTCCTCTTTGTCAAGGCAGAATTTATCGACAGGTTT
>JAZSJR010000134.1:0-3605 GCA_045534415.1 Clostridia bacterium | reverse complement strand
AGAAGCACCGGAAGGAACGGAAGCACGGCCTACAAAACCGTCTTCTGTGTAAACCTCAACCTCAACGGCCGGGTGACCTCTTGAGGTACGAATTTCTCTTGCCAGTACATCGATAATCTCAATGTATTGTTTCATTGTGTTTTCCTCCTAAAAAATATATATTTTTTTATAAACTTAAACAATCAGGCTCTTGCCTGTCATTTCGTTAGGTTGGGGCAGTTCTAAAATAGAAAGCATGGTCGGTGCAATATCAGCCAGACAGCCACCATCGCGAAGAGCCACATTTTTACCTGCCACAACAAAGGGAACTTTGAATGTGGTGTGAGCTGTGAATACTTCACCATTTTCAGGGTCAACCATCTGGTCAGCATTACCGTGGTCAGCTGTAATCAGTGCCACGCCGCCGCGAGCCAAAACTGCATCAATTACCTTCGCCATACAGGTGTCAACCGCTTCAACAGCAGAAACTGCTGCATCAAAAACGCCGGTGTGACCCACCATGTCGCAGTTGGCAAAGTTTAAAATGATAACGTCATAGTTATCAGATTCAATCCGCTTGAGGGCTTCTTCCGTTACTTCAAAAGCGCTCATTTCAGGCTTTAAGTCATAGGTTGCAACCTTGGGAGAAGCAATCAAGGCTCTGTCTTCACCAGGAGAAACCGCTTCAACGCCACCATTAAAGAAGAAGGTAACATGAGCATATTTCTCAGTTTCGGCAATTCTGAGCTGAGTCAGATTGTTCTTCGCCAGATATTCGCCCAAAGTATTGGTCAGAACCTGAGGACGGAATGCCACATCAACATTAGGCATGGTTTTATCATACTGCGTCATGCAAACGTAGTAAAGATTCTGATATTCTCTGTTAAACCCATCAAATTCAGGGTCAACAAACACACGGGTAATTTCACGGGCACGGTCAGGACGGAAGTTTGCAAACACCACGCTGTCACCCTCTGTGATAACACCTACAGGTGCATCATTTTCGATCACAACAACAGGAAGCACAAATTCGTCTGTCACTTCTTTTTCATAAGAAGCTGCTACAGCTTCTACAGCATCAGAGAAGCGTTCACCAATGCCCAGTGCCATTGCTTCATAAGCTTTTACAACACGTTCCCAACGGTTGTCACGGTCCATAGCATAGTAACGACCCATCACGGTTGCAATTTTACCGCAACCGATGGATGCAAGTTCATTCGAGAGGGCCGCAACAAAATCCTTACCGGATGAAGGGGGCACATCACGACCGTCTAAGAAGCAATGGAGATAAACCTTAGAAAGGCCCGCTTCTTTAGCAAGCTTCACCAAAGCATAAATATGAGAATTGTGGCTGTGAACACCGCCATCAGATAAGAGGCCCATAATGTGAAGGGCTGAATTCTTTTCCTTGCAGTTTTTCACAGCGCTAAGTAATGCTTCATTGGTGAAAAAGTCGCCATCAGAAATAGCCTTGGTAATACGAGTCAGCTCCTGATACACAATTCTGCCCGCACCGATGTTTGTGTGACCAACCTCGGAGTTACCCATCTGACCCTCCGGCAGGCCAACGGCCATACCGGAAGCATCAAGCAGGGTGTTGGGGCATTCTGTCATAAGCTTATCCATATAAGGGGTTTTTGCCGCATAAATGGCGTTCCCCTCGGCCACAGGATTGTTTCCGTAACCGTCTAAAATACAAAGCAACAAAGGTTTTTTCATTGTATAAACTCCAATTCAAATTTTAGGAATGAGCAATCACAGAAAAGTCAGCAGCTTTTAAGCTTGCGCCGCCAACCAGACCGCCATCAATGTCAGGCTGAGCAAAGAGTTCAGCACTGTTAGCAGCGTTCACGCTGCCACCATACTGAATGGTTACGCATTCAGCCACAGCGCAGCCGTAAAGCTCACAGATACAAGCACGGATGGTGCTGCAAACTTCCTGAGCCTGTTCGGTAGTAGCAGTTTTGCCGGTGCCGATTGCCCAAATGGGTTCATAAGCGATGATGACATTCTTAGCCTGCTCAGCAGTTACACCCTGGAGTGCAATTTTAACCTGCATACGAACCAGGTCAGCAGTAATGCCCTGTTCACGCTGTTCTAAGCTTTCACCTACGCAAATAATGGGAACAAGACCCTTTTCAAAAGCTTTTAAAACTTTTTTGTTAACAGTTTCGTCTGTTTCAGCAAAATACTGTCTGCGTTCAGAGTGACCTAAGATAACGTATTTAATGCCAAGGTCTAAGAGCATATCAGCGCTGATTTCGCCGGTGAATGCACCCTTGTCTTCAAAATACATATTCTGCGCACCAACTAAGATGTTTGTGCCTTTTGCTGCTTCAACAGCCGCTGGCAGACAAACTGCTGTGGGGCAAACGATAACGGTGTTATCAGCATCAGCTAATAAGGGAGCAAGTTCTGCAATCAGTGCCTTAGTTTCAGACGGGGTCTTATTCATTTTCCAGTTACCTGCAGCTACTGTCTTACGAGCTTTTTTTTTACCGAGACAAGCAATACCGGGCAGTTCGATACCTTCTAAGAATTCAAGGCTTGCGCCGCCACCGGTGGAGATGTGGGTCATCTTATCAGCAAAGCCGAGGTTTGTTACAGCCGCTGCGCTATCTCCACCGCCAATGATGGTGGTTGCATCAGCTTCAGCTACAGCTTCAGCTACAGCGATGGTACCCTTTGCAAAATTGGGGAATTCAAATACGCCCATAGGACCGTTCCAGATAACAGTCTTAGCGTTTTTAATTACATCAGAGAAAGCCTTAATGGTTTCAGGACCGATGTCAAGACCCTGCCAACCGTCAGGAATTTCTTTGGAGTTACAAATCTTCTGATTTGCATCATCAGCAAAATTATCTGCTGCCACGTTATCAGTGGGGAGCATAATGTTAACGCCCTTTTCTTTAGCCAGTTCCAAAACTTCGCGAGCGTAGTCAAGTCTTTCTTCATCCACTAAAGAATCACCAATGTTGCCGCCCAGAGCCTTGCAGAAGGTGTAAGCCATACCGCCACCGATGATGATGGTGTCAACCTTGTTTAAGAGGTTATTAATAACACCGATTTTATCCTTAACTTTAGCGCCGCCCAAAATAGCAACGAAGGGACGCTGGGGATTTTCCAGTGCGCCGCCCATAACTTCAATCTCTTTCTGAATCAGGTAACCGGAAACAGCGGGAAGATAATCAGCAACGCCTGCGGTAGAACAATGTGCTCTGTGAGCAGTACCAAACGCATCGTTTACAAAAATTTCAGCCAAAACTGCCAGCTTTTCAGAAAATTCGGGAACGTTCTTTGTTTCTTCAGCGTGGAAACGAACGTTTTCCAAAAGAACAACTTCGCCATCAGCCATGTCAGCTGTCAGTGCCTTAGCGCTGTCACCAACAACATCTTCAGCCATTTTAACGGTCTGACCTAAATATTCAGACAAACGAGCAGCAACAGGAGCTAAGCTGTATTTCATGTTGAATTCACCCTTCGGGCGACCCATATGAGAACACAGAATAACCTTTGCACCCTCACCTACTAAATACTTGATGGTAGGCAGTGCACCAACGATACGGTTATCGTTTGTGATAACGCCTTCATCATTCATGGGCACGTTAAAGTCACAACGTACCAAT
>JAZSJR010000077.1:0-12060 GCA_045534415.1 Clostridia bacterium | reverse complement strand
CAGAACGACATGGCTACGATCCGACTTTGATTCTACCGTAGCTGTTTCTACCGCCGCTTTTGTTTAAAGTGGTCAGCAGTGAACGTTCGGGTTCACTCTTTGTGATTTCCGCGAAGTCGGAAACGGTCATGAATCTTCTGGCAGGAGATGTAGGATTAAACTTCTTTGTAGCCATCCTTTTTCCTCCTATACTAAAATATTAATCGGCTCTTACGCCATACCGTCGAAAAATTCGATGGTCTTGCTGTCAGCAGTCAGTTTAACGATTGCTTTTTTCCAGCTTGCGCGTCTGCCTTCATTTCTGCCCATGCGCTTAACTTTACCCAGCATGTTCATGGTGTTAACGCTTTCAACCTTAACACCGAAGATTTCTTCTACAGCCTTTTTGATTTCAATCTTGTTAGCAGATTTTTTAACTTCAAAGGTGTATTTCTTATCAGCAAGCTGATCCATGCTCTGCTCGGAGATGATGGGTTTAATGATAATATCGTGTGCGTATGTCATTATGCGTACACCTCCCCTAATTGTTCAGCAGCGCCCTTAGCAAGAATGATGGTGTTACAATTTAAGAGATCGTATACATTCAGCATTCCTACAAAGCTGGTCTTAACACCTTCAATGTTCTTCGCGCTGCGATAAACAGCTTCGTTCATTTCAGGCAGAACAATCAGCGCTTTGCCGTTTACGTTCAGATTCTTCAGCATTGCTGCAATCTGTTTGGTTTTGATTTCAGATACTGCGATTTCGTCCAGTACCTTAATTTCCTGATCCTTAGCTTTAGCTGATAAAGCAGACTTCATAGCCAGTGCACGGATCTTCTTGTTTACACTCATTGCGTAACTTCTCGGCTTCGGAGCAAACACAACGCCGCCGCCTGTCCACTGAGGTGAACGAGTGGAGCCCTGACGTGCTCTGCCGGTACCTTTTTGTCTCCAGGGTTTTGCGCCGCCGCCACGAACTTCAGCACGGGTCAGTGCGCTCTGTGTGCCCTGTCTTTGATTAGCAAGGTAAGCAACAACAACAGAATGAACAGCAGATTCGTTCGGTTCAATGCCGAATACTGCATCGTTTAATTCGTAATTGCCAACTTCTTTGCCTTCCATATTGTATAATACCACGTTTGGCATGATACTTCCTCCTTTCGATCAGGACGCTTAGCGCGCCTTTACAGAATTCTTGATGATAACCAAACCGCCCTTAGGTCCGGGAACTGCGCCACGAACTGCGATGATGTTCTTTTCAGCATCAACCTTAACAACGGAAAGGTTCTGAATTGTAACCTTTTCAACACCCAGGTGACCAGCCAATCTCTTGCCCTTCATAACTCGGGAAGGAGTGGAACAAGCACCCATGGAACCGGGGCCTCTGTGGTAACCGGAACCGTGAGTCATAGGACCGCGGTGGGTACCCCAACGTTTGATTGTGCCGGCAAAACCTTTACCTTTGCTGATGCCGGTAACATCGATGGATTCACCTTCAGCAAAAACGTCTGCCTTGATTTCATCGCCCACGTTCATGTTAGCTGCATCATCCAGCTTGAACTCTTTTAGGTACTTCATGTAGCCTGTACCGGCTTTCTTGAAATGACCTTGCAGGGGCTTGGTTGTGTGTTTTTCTTTCTTTTCCAGGAAACCAACCTGAACGGCATCATAACCGTCGTTTTCGGCAGTCTTCTTCTGGATAACTCTGCACGGACCTGCTTCAATAACGGTAACGGGGATTAAAACGCCGTCTTCGTCAAAAAGCTGAGTCATGCCGAGCTTTGTGCCTAAAATCGCTTTCTTCACAAAAGCACCTCCTAAAAATGTTGGTTATTGGTTCACACTAAGGTGAACATGACCCGCCGCCATATGGCTGCAGTGCCTTTTAACAAACCGGATAGCCGGTTTGCGAAATACATTAGTACTTCATTTCGATGTCCACACCTGCAGGCAGTTCGATTCTCATTAAAGCATCAACTGTCTTGTTGGTGGGGAGCAGGATGTCAATCAGACGCTTGTGTGTTCTCATTTCAAACTGCTCACGGGAGTCTTTATACTTATGAACAGCTCTTAAAATGGTAACAACCTCTTTCTTCGTGGGCAGGGGAATCGGGCCAGATACCTTTGCACCGGTTCTCTTTGCGGTTTCCACGATCTTTTCGGCAGACTGATCCAGTAAAACATGATCGTATGCCTTCAGTCTGATTCTGATTTTCTGACTTGCTTGTGCCATTTTGTTTCCTCCTTTTAGAATTGCCGCCTCCATATGTAATAGGAAGCTTGTTTTTGTCTGTGCATGTAGAAACGGCTCGCCGAAGCTACACATTTGGGCGTAGCTTCTTTTCAAAAAGCGTACACACGGCCGGGCGTTTCGCTCTTGGCCATAAATAAAACCCAAAAACCTCTGTTTCTGGGCCTCGTCACGCTTTTCTGCGGTCTTTCCCACAGGAAATCCCGAACACAAACGAAAGTAAAAAAGGACAAAAAGGCAGACTTTGCCGCCCTGGTAAGCTTTTTCTCTCTTCATTTGCGTATGACTAGTCGCCCGGTTTCTTGAATCGGACATTCTCCACGGAAAAACCCGCCCTAAGGCGGCAACCTCCCGCTTCATCGTATGTCATGTCACAGCCCTTTAATTTTACACTATTTAATGGATAAATGCAAGTTTTTAACGAAAAAAAGCACAAAAAATTTTTAACAAACTTTTTGTGCTTATTCGTTGTTTTATTGTGCATTTTTTATATGCCGTAGTATGGTTGAATCTCCCTACCACAACACCTTGATTTTTTAGCCCGAAACTGGTTATAACCTCGCCTGAGGCTGCATGCTTTTGTTATCAACCTGAATCACAACATTGTAGCGAGGGTCTTTTTCCTTTAAAGATGCCTGAATACACGCCACCGCCCGCTCTCTTTCTGCCGGTGATACGCTGAACGGAACCTCTAAATCGAAAATCAGGTTGATTGTGTGCTCTCCATCCGTCATACGAAAGTCGTGAATGGAAAATGCAGCATCCTGCTTCTTCACGCACTCCACAACCAATGCTCTGACGGATTCAATCCGCTCATCCGCCACACTGATGGGGTCCATGTGAATCACAATGTGCACACCCATTTCTTTTTGAATCTGCTTCTCCGTGCTATCAATTATCTCATGGACTTTAACAATGTCTCCATCCTCAGGCACCTCAGCGTGAATAGACGCCATACACCGCCCCGGACCATAATCATGGATAATCAAATCGTGCACACCGGATATACACTCTTGCTCCATAATGGTTTTACAAATTTCTTCTGCCATAGCAGGGTCAGGAGGCGTTCCCAAAAGAATGGTAATGGTATCCCGGGCAATGCCGTAACCGGAAAACATAATCAGAACAGATACGCATGCACCCATAATGCCATCAATGGGCGCATCGACTACCAACCCTAAAAACATAGACGCCAAAACTGCCGCCGTGGCATATACATCATTTAAGCTATCCTGAGCCGCCGCCCGAATCACCACCGAATCAACAGTTTTGCCAATTCTTCGGTTCGCCGCAAACAACCAAAACTTAGCTATGATAGAAAACAACAGAATACCGGCAGATAACCAGCTGAAGTTTAGCTTATTATAATAGAAGATTTTATGAATAGAGCTTTTTAAGAGTTCAAACCCTACCAATATAATAATAAAGGAAACAATTAAGGAAGCAATATACTCAAACCGACCATGACCGAAGGGATGTTCTTCATCTGCATTACGGCTCGCCGCCGTTATACCAATCAGTGAAACCACCGACGAACCCATATCCGATAAATTGTTAAAAGCATCTGATACCACAGCCACAGACCCACTGATGATACCGGCTATCAGTTTTAAAACAAACAGTATAAAGTTGCATACAATCCCCAGCACGCCTGCCAGCTTACCATAAGCTGTACGCACCATAAGATCTTCAACCGCCTCGTGGTTTTTAATGAATTTTCTAATCAGCAACTTAACCACAAACATCTTCCTTTTAATATATAATCTCTATCATCTAGCGTACCATATACCGGCTGTCCTTGTCAATGCTTCTATCTGTCCTTTTGGTCGACAAAATCTGCGCTGGGCACAGCACCATTCACGAAACGGCTCATAATGAAGCTCGCCACAGACATCCAATCTGAAATCCTTTATGTATGCAGTTTATTTTAAAAGATTGTCTATTGCCTGTGTTGCTTCAATAAATCTTTGATGATAATCACCTTTTATGCAGGTGTATTTTTTATTATGCGCATCAAGAATCGCTTTTAATTTGGCAGAATATTCAAGACGTCTGTCCCCTGCCACTTGACCACGATAACCGTCCTGCACATAAGGAACATCAGGTTCAAGAAACAAAATCAGATCAAAATCGTTAAGGCTGTCTATGGCGTCGGCAAGGATTTTGTTTTTCTGGTTGCGCTCATCTGTAAAAAAGTTCATAAAAAATTGGGTAACCAAAGCATCAGTATCCACAAACAATACTTTGTTGCTTGTATTTATTGCATTCATTTCGTCAAGCTTGTGCTGCAGCAGGATTTTTGTAAAATCTTCTGCTATTATCAGAGTGCCCTGACCATATTTTGTCATATGCTCTCTGGTTTCTTCTTCTATAAAGTTTGTGTTGTAATAATTTGCAAGATTTATTGTTAAGGTAGATTTTCCTGTGCTGGAACTTCCCACAAGCAGAACTTTTTTTACAAAGTAAGGTTTAACCACATTGGGGAGCCAATCCCAATGTTTGTATATGTTGCTAGCAAGGCAATCGGAATTTATTTCATTGTTGTCAAAGATATGTTTTTTTGTATCGGGATATATGTTGCACAAAAAATTTTCTTTATCACAACTCTCTGTACAAAAAACAACATCAACCTCGCCGTCAATATGACTTTTTATAAATTTTGCATCGTCTTTTTCTATTTCTACAGAATAGTTATCTTTTGTCTGAAAATCGTCTGTAAGAATAATAAGATTTACATTACCTATATGTCTGGTAAGCTGATACACCCAGCGGTGTCTTATACGAATGTCGATTTCGTCAGGGGCTCCGCTGTGGTTAATTACGATATACAATTTTTTGCAAAGACTGGCTGCATTAATAATACAACCGAGATGTCCCATATGAAGCGGATTGAAAAAACCGCCATATACACCTATTTCATACATAATGTGTTTCTCCTCCTTGTTTTACTCACCGCAAAAATGTTTTTGCTTGGTCAGTATATCACGCTACTCACCAAAACACGATATAAAAAGCTGCAGCAAAACGGAGCACCACTCTGCCACAGCCTAACAGGGTCTAAAACCCGTCCATCGAAGAGATAATATTGAGGAGAGACAATGCCATAATCAATAAGTAAAAAATTACCGTCAAAATCACGCTGGTCAAAGCGCCTTTTCCGGCAGATTTTGCTTTCCTCGGCATTGTATCCTTCCATACAAGATAAAGTACAAGCCCCGCCACAGGAATAAAAAACCCAAGCAAGGCAAACCCAAAGCTTTTCGCATCATTTGTTATGGATGCAGGCGGCTGGCTGCAACCGCAGGTATAGCAAACTTGCGCTGCATCAACTAACTCAGCTCCACATTTAGGACAATATTTCATATTAAATCCTCCTTATTTTTTATATTACAGTTTCTCACTCACAAGCTTATCCACGGCCATAGAAACAGAAAAAATAAAGCCACCAATGAGAAACACCAAACAAACATACAATGCATTAGGCAAAAACATGAAAGCATCCATTACAGAAAGGCTTCCAACAGCGCCCAGGTAACAACCCAGTGCAACGGCAATAAATGCATTCACCACTGTTTGCAGCAGGGTTTTAAAAACGCCCCTGATACTAAAAGCACGCAGGCCCACAAACAGAACACGGCTTAAAATCAAAACCAAAAGGATGATGACCACCACCAAAGCATATCGGGTAACAATGGCAGTTAGTTCGCCCATTAAATTAGTAAACTGCAAAATCAGCGAGCCTACAACCAAGCCAAAGATTTTTGCAAACAGCTTTACCGAATCTCTGCCTCTTCGTTTGCTCAAAAAACCATCAATTAAATACATAACACCGCCCAAAAAGAAAGCGGATAGAAAACTTGTCACAAAACCGCCAAACACAAGGTCAATGTAGGTCCCCGGCGAAAAACTTGCCGCTACAAGCGCCCCTGCCGCTCCACCTGCAAAGGGAATGAACCTCATAGCAGAAAAAACCGCTGACCGGACAGGTCCTGCAAAACCAACACCCATACTGTCAAAAAGCCAAAGCAAAAGCAAAAGGCAAAGGGCAAGGAGCGGAAGACCAAAAGCCGACACAACAAAAAACTTACAAAACCGTTTAAACATAGCACTGCTGCTCCTTTTTATCGTTTGTTTCATTATACCATTGTTCGCCCCAAAAAACAAGGGCGACCAAAGATTTATTTGACGGCATATCGACTTTATGTTATAATTGAACCATATGAAATTTTGTGAAACAAAATTTTAAAAAGTCATCGGCTTTTTGCGGTCTTTGACCGCTATGTCAATTGATTAAATTTCAGAAAAGAGGAACTGTTATGTCAGAAAAAAAGAAAGTAAGATTCACCCTTGTTGATGCCGTTGTGCTGATTGTCATTTTGGCGGTTGCCGGTTTTGTCGGCATCAAATTTTTAGGCATCGGTTCTGCCGGCAGCGGCATTGCTGATACTAAAACCTATGTAGTCAACTATTATTTTGAAGAAGTGCCCGAGTTTGCTGCATCTGTTATCAAAGCGGAAGACCCTGTTTCTGACGAAGCAAAAAAACACGCTTTGGGCAAAGTGACAGACGTCAAAGTTGATAACGCTGCAGTGTATTGTCCCGACGCTTCCGGTGTGATGCACAAATCTGCTAAAGAAGGTTACTGCTCTGTTTATCTCACCACCGAGGTCGATGCTTTAAAGAATAAACACGGCTTAAAAGTTTCTGACACAACCTATGCCGTTGGTCATACTATGACTTTATACGCCGGCGATGCTAAGCTTTATGGCAAAGTTGCCGGTATTTTTGAAAAATAAAACCTCAATTGGGCATAATCAATTATAAGGAGGTTTTATTGTATGCTAAATGAAAGCTTAACCTGGCAACTGGTTTTATCCATTAAAAACCTGTTTGCCGGATATAAAGATTCTGTTATTTACCACCTGATACAAAGCCTGGTTTCCTTTGTGCAAACAAGCTTTAACAAAAGCATCATCCGGAACTATGTTGTTTCAGACTATGGTCTTGATAAGCTCTATGCAACATCTCTCTTTTACCGGATTTTGCAGGCGGTTGTTTCTTTTGTTACCCGGCTGATTCACAGCGTATCTCAATTCTTCGTGCGGATTGCAAAGGGCGGCCTTGTGTATCGCATTCTTTCTGCCCTTTTTGCAAATAAATACTGCAAGCTGCCCTATCTTTGCAGTGCTTTTTTTGTTGTGATGCTGATTGTTCCACACGAGATGTGGAATAACCTTTATGCTGTTTTGGGTGCGTTTTTACTGTTCGCCCTTGCTCTTGTTGCAGCTTTTGGGAAAGCGGTTAAAAAACCCATCATCAGCGTTGTTCCCCTGTCCCTGATTATTTTTATGGTTTCCATCATCTGCGCGGTGCTTATCTCCCCCACAGTGGTAGACAGCATCAGAACGGCACTGTTCTTCTTTGCCGCTATTGTTTTTATGGCAGTTGTATGGATGACCGTGGATGATGAAAAATCCTTACGTGTAACCACAGGCGCTCTGGTGTTCGGTCTTTTCATTATGTGTCTTTACGCCATCTTCCAAAAGATTACGGGCATTGAGGTTGACCCCCTTTTAACAGACGTTGCCAACAACGAGGGTATGCCGGGCAGAGTGTATGCCACGGTGGGAAATCCCAATAACTTTGCCGAAATTATTGTTATGATTGTTCCCTTTGTGTATGGATTGTTTTTCTCCACCGATTCAGCAAAGAAGAAATGCATTCTGGGTGCTGTGCTGGTTGCCTGTGTTATGGCACTAGCTATGAGCTACTCCCGTTCCGGATATGTGGCTTTTGCCATCACCACTGTTGTCTTTGTTTTAATTTATGACTGGCGGCTGATTGTACCCTTAATTTGCCTTGGCGTGCTTTGCATTCCCTTGATTCCCCAAACGGTTATCAACCGCATTTTCACAATCGGCTCATTAGAAGATACCTCCAACGCCTACAGAATTTATCTTTGGGAGGGTGCAAGAGGTATGGTAAAAGACTATTTTGTAAGTGGTGTGGGCATCGGTACTGAGGCCTTTACCTCGGTATACACAGGGTATGCCTTTTCCTCCGCAGCCAAAGCACCACACAGCCACATGCTTTATCTTGAGCTTTTAATTGAGCTTGGTGTCGTGGGCATTGTGTCATTTATGGTGTATATGCTCTCCAACATCCGCAAAGGGTTCTCAGTTGTTAAAAGGGCAAACAAAACCCTGCTTTGCACCATTGCCGCTGCCATCAGTGCTTTTTGCGGTATTAGTTTTACCGCCTGCGTTGAATACATTTGGTTTTATCCTCGTGTTATGTTCGTTTTCTGGATTGTGGTGGGCGTTTTAATGGCGGCTATAAAACTTACTAAGAAACAATTATAATTGATACAGTTACAAAAAGGCTGCAGCATTTTGCTGCAGCCTTTTTGTATTCCCTTTTATTTTCTTTTAAGCATCCTCTCTGCAAACCTAAGCACAAGAGCATTGCCCACTACCACCACTGCAATCACCGGCAGGGATGCCGCCAGACCATTTACTGTTCTCATAAGTGATACGCCGCCATCTGTAAACACATGGCAGAAGGTGTTGGTCACAGAGGCAAACAAAAGAGCTGCCCCCACACCGAAAATCCATTTTAGAAGAACGGAATCTTTACGCATATAATACATCCACAAAACAAAGCAGGGCCAACCGATTAAAAACTCTTTTGTTCTCGGTCTTGCACCGGAGATGTCAGATAAAAAGTTTCTGAACTGATTTTCCCACAGAGAGATGCCGGAGTTACCGCTTCGCATCAGATATAAAACCCCAGCAGCACCAGCCAGCAGAACCAAAAGAATGTGATAGATACGAATTTTTGCCACAGCACCTGTAATGGTTTTTGGTAAAGACAAAAGCTGCTCTTTTACTGACTTTTCGCTGTAAAACAGGAAAAGCATCCCAGCTGCAAAAGCAATTGGTGCTAAAAGCGTCAGCTTTACCCCTCTGAAAATGAGGTCATTTACATAATAGTCCGCACCTCCAAGAAGTGCTAAAAGCACTGAGCCGGAAACTACAAGAACTCCTAACGCAATTGCCAGCATACAGACGATGTAAGAAAAAGACGATAGCTGTCTGTCCGCCAATCTCTTGCCTAAAAAAGCACCGACCGTAAAAGAAAAGCATGCCCCCACCACGGCATATACCGTGGGATACAGAAGCACCAGCGATTCCGGCAGCAAGAACGTGACGCCAACGGCACCGATGCCCAACAAAAGGCAAATATAATCAAGCAACGCTGAGGACTTTTTAAACACAATATGTAACATAAAAAGAGCCATCATAATGCCGATGAATACCGCCCCGGCACTTGTGAGCCGACGATTGACGGTATAGCCAGAATAGTCCGGCATAGCCTTGTTGTCATACCCGGATGATGCCATGTTTTTTGAAAATCTTTCAATGGCAATTTGGGTCTGCTCTGCCTGCTCATATGGATTTTTTGTCCCGGAGATAATCTGATTCACCAAAATAAAACGTGTATTTCTGTCTTTTGCAGAGTTCACCATTTGATGATATAACACATCAGCATAGTCCACAAGGCTTGTGCCTGCGGAGATGGTTCTTGCCGGCTCCTCCCAGGTTTCATAGCAGCGCATAATTCTCCCGCCGGATGCAGAGATTGCTTCATTGTACCCAATAAACTGCTCGTTAGAGAGCTGAGACATTTTTTCCATTACAATAAACGTCACATCTGACTCCTTTAAAAGGCTTGCAAGAGAAAGGGAAATCTGCTTTTCTTTATCCCGGTTTTTAACCCCGATAAAGTGGACATCCTGCTCTTTTAAAACTGTTTTTAACCTTTCATAAAACGCCGGATTTTTTTCGGTTGTACCATCAATGATGAGAGCAAGGGGAAGACCGGTCTTTTTGCCCAAGGTGAGCAAATCTTCATCAAAGCCAAGCGCTTCCTCGCAGACCACTGCCGTGGTAACGCCTTTTGCTTTATACTGCTCTAGGGCAGCCAAACAATCCTCATCCCCAAACTGCTTTTGAACAGAGTTCAGGTTTAGTCCAACTGAAAAAGCCGTATTCCGGTTTTCGGCACCGAGCCTTGCCACCAAGGCAGGTGACACGCACGCCAAAAACACGAATACGGTTAAAAGTAAAAATATGCTATATCGTTTTTTCATAAAAATCACCCTCCGCAGGAGATTGATTCGCCACTGCCCGCCATGTTCTTCCGGCTTAAAACATATCGCAAGCTGCCAGTTACCCAAAGCACTGCGAGATATACCCCACCGCAGATGCAAAGGGGAATAACAAAGCCGATTTTCGTGTCTGCCATGGGCAGGGACAAAAAGCCAAGACCAACATAAACTGCCAAAGCCGCAAAAGAGGCAAGAGCAATTTTTGCCAGATTGCCAAGGAACTCTTTATTAAAGTAGTTGCCGATGGTTTTTTTAATGGCAAACAAAATGCAAATTGCATACAAAGTAAATAAAACCGCCGTGCAGCCTGCCACCGCCAAAACACCTCCGGCACAGCCGGCAAACATATTGATAATGGGTTTTGAAATAACCACCAAAAGTGTTCCCGTTACCGTATACCGATATTTTGAATCCAGATATAAAATCTTGTTTAAAAGCTCCTGGCACACATAGCCAAAAATACCTAAGGTGTAGATGCTGAAAAGCATTGCGGTAACGTGGCTGAGTTCTGCTGTAAATTCGCCTCTTTGATAAAGCAGGGAGATAATATCTTCCCCAAAACAGTTCACCGTCAGAATAAACGGCGCAAAAATAACTAAAAGCACAGTCAGAATGTAACGCAGGGTTCTTTTAACGCTTTCAATATCTCCGCTTTCATAGTGACGGCACAGAGAGGGATACGACACATTGCTCATCGCCACCACAAACACGCTTGAAATGGTTATGAAAAGGTTGGATGCATAATTAATGGTTGTTGCCGCGCCGGAATCCGCTGACACTGCCGCTTTATCAGCCATAAAAACAAGCTGAAACATCATGTTGGAGATGAAAATGCATAAAATCTCCCGGTTTCCGCCGCCATCACCATTTTGTTTTAAGCCACCGAAGAAAGAATAGCCTTTCTTTAAAAAGGCAGGGAGCAAAATGCCGATATGCAAAAACCAGCCGATGGTTGTAACAATGCTGACAGTAACCAGGCTCACGCCAGGAATCAATAGCGCCCCGATGATAATGGCGTTATAAGGTAAGCTCATAATGGCGGTCACAAAGAACACATCTCTGTTTTGCAAAACCCCGGACATAATGTAAGCCACAATGACAAAAAGGCAGCTTGGCAACATAATATACATAATCTGCACCGCTTCATCGTGCAGGGAGGGCGCAAGACCCGGCAAAAGAACATCTACTGCCTGACCTGCAAACAGATATAAAACCGCTGTTACCCCTATCACCGCAAGGGCAGTTTTAGAAATAAAAGATGCCACATAGCTGCGACCACTATCTGCCAGATGCTCCGGCTTGTTCAGTTTTTTAATAACCAGCGTTGAAAGCGCCCCGCCAATGCCGGTAAACACCAAAGAGGCAAGGCTGAAGATTTGAAAATATATATCCGTCAGCTCTGAGGCACCAAAGGTTGACGCAAAAACAATATCGCGCAAAAAGCCGACGCATTTTGCCATTAAAATGCCAACAACCACAAGAATATATGCACTGCCGTTCATTGCGCGACCTCCTTTTTATAATCATTTAAACCTAATTTACATCATACCGCATTTTTGCCCATTAGTCAAGTTTATCTGCCGTTTTCATGAAACTACAGATAAATTTTCATATTCTGCTTGCTTTTTTCAATAAATATCCCCCCGTATAACGGGGGG
>JAZSJR010000191.1:0-2252 GCA_045534415.1 Clostridia bacterium | reverse complement strand
GCTTGTATATTCCTTTCATATTCGTTCGTTATTATTCAGTTTCACCACTTAAATTATTATTATCACCTTCTCCCGTATTCCAAGCCGAAGCAGAGAATGTGGCACTGCTTACGATGTCCTTTCCGGCAGTGAGGGCGAGGGTGTATTTGTTACCTCCTTCAAGGGTAACGGCACTTGTAGATGTCCACTTGAACACACGGTCGCCCACATTGAATGTTACAGTAAAGCCATCGGCGGCTACCGTCTGTGGCACGAGGATTACTTCGTACTCTGCGGTAGCGTTCGGTTTATCGGTAGTTAGTGCGGTGTAAGCGTTGCAGAGCGGTATGATGTCGGTAGCTGTGACACCGCTGATGTCGCTCCACGGTGTTTCGGCTGTACGGTCATAGTTTCGGCTGGCAAGCGTTCCCTTGAACGTTACATTGGAAATCGGATTCTCTGCTTGGTTGAACTCATCGCCAAGGGTGATGGTAAGGATTACCTTAGACATAATATGTGAGAAATCCACCGATATTCCGTTTGCAGATGGAGTAATCTCGGTGGCTGCCATCAGCAGATGGTCGCTGTTCTTCACACCTTCAGCCGTACTTTGGTCGGTTTTTGTTTCCAAAGTTTGTGCTCCTTCGAGTGAGAAAGTGGCTGCGGTAACGCTCACCTTATCCGTGCCGCCAGCCCAAAGAAGCGGAGATTCCGGAGTGTAAGTGTTAGCGTCTGTTGCCTTGGTCATCAACATATTAGAGTAGTCATACTTTTCGCCCACCTGGTCAATGCCGAGGTAGAACGTTTCCGGTAATACACTTGTACCCTCATTCCCTGCGCGGGTTGTCAACTCTGCCAGACCGGCTGTCACGGTGATGGGCGTGTCCTTGAGGTTGTCCTGTGGAACAAAATCCTCATCGTTTGAGCAGCTTGCCAGCATAAAGGCTGCCGCTGCAAAAGCTAAATACTTAGTCTTCATTGTTGTATATTATTATGGTTATTTACTTGTTACCTTAAAACTCTTCGGCTTCGCCACCTCCGAGACTGCCACCGTCACCCCATCCGCCTACGGTGACATCGCTGACCGCGAAGCCGTGGTCAACGGACACTTCGATGACCTCCACCCGTGGAGGGTCATATTGTTTCGTTGTCTTTTTCTCTTCGTTCATATTCTTATTGGGTTTAGGTTATTTATCTCCTACATAAAAGCACGAAGCCCGACGCACAAAACTGCCTGTCAGTTCTGTCCGTCGGGCTTCGTTGCCGTTGGCGGGCTGTTATGTCTTTTCGGTACGTTCATGGTCTGACTGTTGTTGTCCATACTCTATGCCATCATTCGGGTTGCAAATATAATCATAAGTTAAACATTTTACCCCCCCAATTGCAAAAATATGTTAACTATACATCTTTTAACTAAGAGAGAGGGAGGAATATTAACTATTCAGCGAAAGACTTCCATTATAAAAAACTCAGAGACGCTGAGGCGCAGAGAAGCTTTCCATCCGACAGGAGGTGTCCTGAGGGCGCAGAGTTTTGGCCGACTTTGCATAACCCAAGAAAGAATGAGGGCGTGCATAATTAACTTTTTAGACGCAGATGACGCGGATGATGCGGATTTTTCTTGATTATTATACCCGATACAAAAGTAGGAAAAACACCGAATAAACTATAAATGAACCTGCTTACTTTTTCATTTCATGTCGTGAAATGGTCATTTCACGCTTTGGAATGAGCATTTCACGACGTGAAATATTCGTTTCGCGACGTGAAATAAAGAAGTAAGCAGGCTCTTTCTGATTTTATAATGTAGAAGATTGATAATTAACCCTATTAAAAATACAACAGAATAGCACCATACAGCAATAAAACTTTTTCAGAAATCGGTTCATCAAATTGAAAACCTTAAGCTAAGGCCCTGTCAAATCATCATCCGATAAAAATTTTCTTCTTTTCTTCTTTATTTCCAAAAACTTTCTTTACCTTTGCCTCCGAGTTGAGGCGAAGCGTTGTCTGCTCAACAAAAAAAATGGAATATTAGCGTTTTGCTATTGTTCTTTGCCCTAAGAAACTACCACCCTCAATAATGGCAAAATACCAGAACAATAAGTGCTGAACGCCTACGTGATAACGTGGGTTGTGCTTATCTGGTATTTAGGTATGTGGTAGTACCTTTAGGGCGTGATAACGAACTCATGCTTTTCTTTTATAGTTATGCGTGAGGAAGAGCACGGATTTATTAACTGTATGTATAACCAAAAAATAATGTTTTCATG
>JAZSJR010000225.1:0-4793 GCA_045534415.1 Clostridia bacterium | reverse complement strand
AAAATGTATAATTATGCGTTATAATAAATAAGTGCTTCATAAAAGCACAAACAATTTTATCATTATAATAGGAGGAAACCCTAATGAAAATTTCAAAAATTACATCTCTGGTTTTAGCTGTTATTATGGCAGCAATCGCTCTGACTGCATGTGCTGGCGAACCCGCAGCTCCCTCTACCACATTAACAATGGCTACTAACGCTGAATTCCCGCCGTTTGAATACTTAGAAGGCGAAGAAATCGTTGGTGCTGATGTTGATATGGCAAAAGCTCTGGCTGAAAAAATCGGTATGACCTTAGAAATTACCACCATTGCCTTTGACGCCGCTTTACCCGGTGCTGCTACCGGTAAATATGATGTTGCTGTAGCAGGTATCACTGCAAACGACGAAAGACGTAAGAATATGGACTTCTCTGATGATTACTATACCGCTTCTCAGGCTATCATTGTTACTGCTGACAGCGAAATCAAAGCAGCAGCTGACCTGACTGGCAAAGTAATCTCCTGTCAGGAAGGTACCACTGGCGAACAGTACCTCTTGGACGAAGGCTTTGAAATCCAGTCCTTTAAGACCGGTGCTGAAGCTGTTTCTGCTTTAATCAGTGGCAAGTGCTCTGCTGTTGTTATTGACAACGCTGTAGCAAAAGCTCTGTCTGAAAAGCAGGAAGGCAAGACCATTGTTTTAGATGAGCCTTTAACCAAGGAAAACTATGCAATTGCTACTAAGAAAGGCAACACCGAGCTGGTTGAGAAAATCAACACCGCTTTAGCCGAATTAAAAGCAGACGGAACCTTAGCTTCCATCTTCGCAAAATACGAACTGCCCTACGACGCAGAATAATAATATCTGATTAAAAAACGGTGCAGTATGACGCTGCACCGTTTTTTAAAATGATTAAGCGAAAGGTAAAAATCTTATGAATTTCTTCAACACTATTGGAGCTTGGTTTTCAAAATGGTTAGATACGCTATATAATACCTTTATTGTAGATGATCGTTATAAAACCTTGATTTCGGGCTTCGAAAAGACAATTATAATTACCCTGGGTGCTTTGGCATTAGGTGTTGTGATTGGTACAATTGTTGCAGTTATCAAGGTGTTTGCAGACGGTAACAAAAAACTTCGTCCCCTTGATTTTCTTTGTAACGTTTATCTGACAATTATCCGCGGAACCCCAGTTGTTGTGCAGCTGCTGATTTCCTTTTTCATTATCTTTATTTCAGCCAAAGACGGAACCTATGTTGCCATTATTACCTTTGGTGTCAACTCCGGCGCTTACGTTGCCGAGACAATCCGTTCCGGTATTATGGCTGTGGATTCCGGGCAAATGGAAGCAGGTCGTGCACTTGGTTTTTCAAAGCTCAAAACAATGCAGTATATCATTTTGCCCCAGGCATTTAAAAACATTTTGCCTGCCATTGGTAACGAAATGATAGCACTGTTAAAAGAAACCTCTGTTGCAGGTTATGTGGCAGTGGTTGATATTACTAAAGCGGCAAACCAGATCAAAAACACAACTTATGACCATATTAACCCTATTATTTTAGTTGCTTTAATTTATCTCATTTTGGTTGTAGGTCTGACAAAGTTGTTAGGCATTTTTGAAAGGAGGCTTCGCAAAAGTGAGCGATAATATTATTATCAGAACCGAGGATTTATGTAAGCACTACAACGGCGGAGCTATCCGGGCTCTAGACGGTGTTACGGTAGACATTAAGTGCGGCGAGGTTGTGGTTATTATCGGTCACTCCGGTTCTGGAAAATCGACCTTGCTCCGTTCGTTAAACCTGCTTGAGTTTCCTACCTCCGGCAGAATCCTGTTCGAAGATGTAGATATTACAAACCCCAAGCTCGATGTCAATCTCTTTCGTCGCAAAATGGGTATGGTTTTTCAGCACTTTAACCTCTTCCCCCACATGACCATTCTGCGTAACTTAACCATTGCCCCAATCAAGCTTTTAAAGAAAACCGAAGAAGAGGCTACAGCAAAAGCTAGGGAGCTGCTTAAACTGGTTGGTCTCGAGGACAGGGCTAACGCCTACCCCAGTCAGCTTTCAGGTGGTCAAAAACAGCGTGTGGCTATTTGCCGTGCACTTTGTATGAATCCTGAGGTTATGCTCTTTGACGAACCCACCTCAGCCTTAGACCCTGAGATGGTTGGCGAGGTTTTAGATGTAATTAAGAGTCTTGCTGAAAGCGGCATGACCATGGCAATTGTAACCCACGAAATGGGTTTTGCAAGAGAGGTTGCCACCCGCATTCTCTTTATGGATGAGGGAAACATCGTTGAAGAAGGCACACCTGCAGACATCTTCGATAATCCCCAAAACCCCAGAACAAAGTCTTTCTTAAGTAAAGTCTTATAATCGCAAAAAAGAGGCTGTAGCAAAAAACTACAGCCTCTTTTTTTGCGTTTGTGACCAAAGAATAAAAAACAGCATATGATATCACGAGGTGAATCATATGCTGTTTCAAATTTTAAAAGATTCTGTTATATTATTCCTGCTTATTTATGCGCTGATAAACTTAGCCGAAAAGCTCTGCAGATACATAGCCAGCATCACAGACTTTCCCGATGAATGCCTGCCAAAATTCTATGTAATGGATACATCAAAAACGCCGGCAGAAAAACTGGAATATCTTCTCCGCAAAGAACTTTCCACCTGCCACGATGCTATCTATGTCATCACAAGCGAGGCAAACACAGAAGCAAAGGCAATTGTGGAAAAAATGGCTTGTGATTATGTAACCCTCTTCCCCATCAGGAAAGAAGAACTGCAAACCATTATAACCGCTCAAGAAGTGCCGGATGTTTCTTTAAAAGCTGAATCATCGGCAGACCTAAGCCAAGGCAAATAACCAACTCACCAGCACCAACTGTCAGCATGTTGAGATACAACGCACCGGAATCCGGCACGACGAAATAGAGCATGCTGCCAACAATCAAGCTATTGCTGATGACAGGAGAAAGCATAGCAAGAACCGGCTTTTTTCTCAAAAGTCTTGTTCCAACAGCACCAATTAGCGTTGCCAAAGAACCGAAAACAATATCGTAAATTCCAAAGCTACTGAGCAAATTGGCCAACACACAGCCAATGGTTAAACCCGGAATTGCACAAGGCATAAAAAGCGGCAAAACCGTTAAAATTTCTGAAATTCGAAACTGCACAGGACCGTATGATATCCAAGGCAGAAACATGGTCAGCGCCGCATAACAAGCCGCAATAATAGCGCCATATACAACGTATTTTGTCTTACTCATGGTGGTGATCACAGCTCCCGCAGCAACCGGAACATTTCTTTTTAGGTTCAAAGGTCAAATTGTTCCGTTTGTAGTAATCTTCAATGGCTGCTTCAATGGCTTCTTCAGCCAAAACTGAACAATGGACTTTTGCCGGCGGAAGACCGTCTAAAGCTTCCATAACAGCAGCGTTTGTCAGCTGTCTTGCCTCTTCCACAGTTTTACCCTTAACCATTTCCGTTGCCATGGAACTGGTGGCAATAGCAGCACCGCAACCAAAGGTTTTAAAGCTACAATCCTGAATTACGCCATCTTCAATTTTCATATAAATTTTCATAATGTCACCGCACTTGGCATTACCAACCTGGCCAATTGCGTTTGCATCTTCAATTTCACCCACGTTTCTGGGATTTTCAAAATGGTCCATTACCTTTTCGCTATACATTTGTATGCTCCTTTCTTAATTACCGGGATAAAGGGGTGACATTTTGCGAAGTGTCTGCACAATGCCCGGCAAAATTTCTAATACATAATCAATATCTTCTTCGGTATTCTGTTCACCAATAGACAGTCTTAATGATCCATGCGCAATTTCATGGGGCAAACCAAGAGCCAAAAGCACATGGGAGGGGTCTAAGGACCCGCTGGTGCAGGCTGAGCCAGAAGAAGCCGCAACGCCTTTTGCATCCAGTCTGAGAAGCAGTGCTTCCCCTTCAATATAACGGAAGCAGAAGTTTGCGTTACCCGGCAAACGGTCAGTGAGTGATCCGTTTACGTGAGAATCGGGAATTGCTTTTAAAACACCATCAATCAACTTATTGCGAAGACCCTCAATCCGTTTTGCCTTTTCAGTAAGATTTGCAGTTGCAAGAGAAATAGCTTCTCCTAAACCTGCAAGACCGGCAACATTCTCTGTTCCGGCACGGCGATTTCTCTCCTGCGCGCCACCGTGCATAAAGGTGTCAATTTTGGTGCCTTTTTTAATGTATAAAGCACCAACGCCTTTAGGTCCGCCAAATTTATGAGCAGAGAGTGAAAGCATGTCCACGCCAAGCTCTTTCACATCTACAGGAATGGAACCAACCGCCTGCACAGCATCAGTATGGAACAGAATGTTTTTCTCTTTCGCAATAGCTGCAAGCTCAGCGATAGGCTCAACAGTGCCAATTTCGTTATTTGCCATCATAATTGTAACAAGAATGGTTTCATCCGTAATGGCATTTTTTAAATCTTCAGGACGCACCTTGCCCTCGCTATCAACCGGAAGATAGGTAATCGTAAAGCCCTGCTTTTCCAAATATTCTAAAGAATGAAGCACTGCGTGATGCTCAATCTGCGAAGATATAATGTGCTTACCTTTCTTTTGGTTTGCAAAAGCTGCGCCTTTAATTGCCCAGTTGTCAGCTTCTGTACCGCAAGCGGTGAAGAAAATTTCAGAAGCCGTAGCCCCCAAAGCCTGTGCCACCTGCTCCCGTGCATTTGAAACAGCCAAAGCAGATGCCCCGGCTTTTTTATAAATAGAAGAAGGATTACCATACTCTTCTTTCAAA
>JAZSJR010000177.1:0-2599 GCA_045534415.1 Clostridia bacterium | reverse complement strand
GGAGAAGTTCAGAAAGTTTGAACGAAAGCAACTCGCAATTAGCGGAAATGAGTGAAAACGCGAAAGCATATTGACAACAGATAACCCTCGTGATATAATAATGGAAGTTATGGGGGTATAGCGCAGTTGGGAGCGCGTTTGACTGGCAGTCAAAAGGTCAGGGGTTCGACTCCCCTTATCTCCACCACGTCGGAGCACGCGATTTTACGCTTGCTCCTTTTTTTCTAAAAAGGCACGCTCAGCTTACCTGTTCGTTTGTAAACGCACACGCAGCGATTCGCTGTCGCTACCATCTTTTTACGAGCGTGTCTGCGGCACACTATGTATTTAGTATGAACATAAAAGCTAAAAAAGAGATGATTTTTATAAAATCATCTCTTTTTTAGCGCGTCTATTAGAATATTAATCCTGTAAGAAATGCCGCCACACAGGCGCCGGAAGCCACGGTAATGAGTGAACGTTTGCAGAGCGCTAAAACAATTGCTGTAACCAGGGCAAAAGTAGCACAAATAGGGTTCTTTCCGTCGTAAAGCATATGGGGCAGGGTCATAGCTGTCAGGACCGCATAGGGAATGTAGGCAAAGAAATACCGCAAAAAAGGTGATTTCACTTTGCCTCTACACAAAGTAAAGGGCAAGGCGCGGATGAGATATGTGACAACAGCCATTACGGCTAAGTAGATTGCAGTTTTCATGCGGCGTGCCTCCTTGCTGAGAAATATGCTGTGACAGAGGCAGAAGCGACTGCGGATATAATAACCGCAAAGCCATAACTAATGCAGGAAAATAGCGGAATGATACGGAACATTGTGCTTAGCAAGGCTGCTATGATAACCGTGATGGTAACTTCGCGGGATTTTTGCATTGCCGGAATAACAATGGCAATAAACATGCCGTAAAGTGCCATGCCCAAAGCAGCTGTAACAGAGGGTGGAAGCACAGTGCCGGCAGATGCGCCGATGAAGGTGCCGGCTGCCCAACCAATGTATGGCACAATAGCAAGGCCATACATATATTTTGTTGTTATGCTTTCGTATGAAGAAGCAACGGCATAAATTTCATCAGTGATGAAAGCGCCTAAAAATAAACGTTTGCCGGTGGTAAAACTGCTGTCTAACCGTTGGGTTAGTGAAATGCCCATCAGGGCATAGCGCAGATTGATAACGAGTTGCACCAAGGCAAGTTCAATGAGTGAACCGCCAGCGGCAATAATAGAGATACCAGCAGCCTGACCGGCTGAGGTTAAATTGGTCATAGACATTAAAAGCGCGGTTATAATGTGCAATCCGCCGGAGGCGGCGGCAATACCTATGCCTATGGAAACAGATAAATATCCAAGGCCGATGGGGACACCATCTTTCATGCCTTGTTTAAAAAGAGCTTTGCCGTTCATATATTTCATCCTTTGTGTAAAAATCCTTTTTATTATAGCATATAGCCTTGATAAAAGCAAGAAAAAAGAGGTTGCAGTAAGTACTGCAGCCTCTTTGTGTTTTATTTAATTTCGCCTGCTTTTTTCAAAGCAATTTTTACAATCACAGGACCGATGAGTTCATAAATAAGTGTAGCACAGAGAATGACGGCTCGGATGGTTGCACCATATTCTGGTACCACAGTAGTGGCAGCTAAAGACAAACCAATAGCAACACCAGCCTGGGGCAGCAGGGTAAATCCCAGATATTGAACGACCTTTCTCTCGGATTTCATAATCAGTGCACCTAAGGTTGCACCACCAATTTTGCCGGCAACACGCAGAACAAGGTAAATGATACCGATGACGCCGATACTGGCTAAAATGGTTACATCAAGTTCAGCACCTGAAACCACAAAAAACATCAGATAAATAGGCGGTGTGATGGCTTCTGCTACATGCATTACCTCATTGCTTTCGTGACTTAAGTTGACAAACACAGCACCCAGTGCCATGCAAAGCAAAAGTGATGAAAAGCCAGTGAGTTCTGCAATAGCAATCCCTAAAAACAGAGTGCCTATTACGATGCTTAACCGATTGCCCGGCTTTTTGAAGAAGCGCAGGGGAATTTGAATTAAAATGCCCAAAAGAGCGCCAACGCCTAACGCACCAACGATTTCAATGATGGGTTTTGTGATGCTTGTCCAAAAACCGGCGTCACTTTTGCCGGTTATCATGCCGGCAATGGCAACACAAATGCCAAATGCCATCAGCGCAATGGCGTCGTCAACAGCCACAACGGTTAGCAGCGTGCTGGTGACAGGTCCTTTTGCCTTGTATTGGTTTACTACCATAATGGTAGCAGCCGGTGCCGTTGCAGCTGCAATTGCTGCTAAAACTAAAGAGAAGGAAACATCCTGCCCTACGGCAACTAGCCCTAAAAAGACCAAAAGAACAGCCGCCAAAGCTTCAAATATAGCAATAATGATAGGCGCAATACCTATTTTCTTTAAATAGCTCAGTTTAAATTCGCTACCGATTGAAAAGGCAATGAAGCCTAAAGCAACCTCTGAAATGATGCCTAAATGCTCAACAATGTTTGCCGGCACAAGCTTTAAACAACAGGGGCCAATAATCAAACCTGCAATGAGAAAGTCGGAGGCCAAGCGGTCTTAGGAAGACAATACTA
>JAZSJR010000085.1:0-5211 GCA_045534415.1 Clostridia bacterium | reverse complement strand
ATAGTCTTCAATCAGATTATCAGCACGGAAACGACCTTTACATTCACGGCAATCCATCAGGGGGTCAGAAAAGCCGCCAACGTGACCGGAAGCAACCCAAGTCTGAGAATTCATTAAAATAGCTGCATCAAGACCAACGTTATAAGGAGATTCCTGAATAAATTTTTTCCACCAAGCGCGCTTGATGTTATTCTTCAGTTCAACGCCCAGCGGACCATAATCCCATGCGTTTGCAAGACCGCCGTAAATTTCAGAGCCGGGATATACAAAGCCCCTGCCCTTACAAAGCGCAACGAGTTTTTCCATAGTTTTTTCCGTGTTTTTCATATATACCCTCCGTATTTCATAAATACTTACACACTAAAAATAGCCATATAAATATAGTATACTAATTTCTACTGATTTTGTCAATCTTTTCACAAGAAAAACCCGCAAGAATATATAAAAAATACTATTGACTCTTTTTGCCTGCTATGGTATAATATATATTGTATTTTATTTTGAAAGGAACTAACAATCATTTATGGATACCGACGACGGTAATTATTACATTACTATCAAACACTATATTGATTTGTTATATAAGGCATACTTGCGCATGTTTATCAATATGCGTAAGCGTGTCTTTTTGTGTTTTTATCGAATTTAGTTGATTTTCGTAAAAAACAAGAGAATATATAATTTTAACTAAAAAGGAGTTATAAAAATGGATCCCTTGCCTATAATTATGGTGGCTTTAGTGTTAATGTCAGCCTATTTTTCAGCCACCGAAACCGCTTTTTCATCACTGAACAAAACCAGAGTCAAAACACTGGCAGAGAAAGGAAGTAAGCGAGCAAGGCTCACCCTTTCTCTTTCAGAACAGTATGTCAAGCTGATTTCTACTATTTTAATTGGCAATAATATTGTAAACATTGCATTAGCATCTATCGGCACTGTGTATTTCATCAGCCTTTTCGGCGATAACGGTGCAACAATTTCTACCGCTGTCATCACCGTTGCCGTACTGATTTTTGGTGAAATTTCTCCGAAAAGTATCGCAAAGGATATGCCTGAAAAGTTTGCAATGTTCTCTGCCCCATTAATCAGCTTCTTAATTTGTATTCTGACACCTGTCAACTTCGTATTCTCTCTGTGGAAAAAGCTATTGGCTAAACTGCTCAAAATCGAAAGTGATTCCAAAATGTCGCAGGAAGAACTGCTAATGCTTGTTGACGAGGTTGAACAGGAAGGCTCTATTGATGAAGACGAAGGTGACCTTTTGCGTAACGCCATTGAGTTCAGAGAACAGGAAGCCGGTGATATTTTAACCCACCGAGTTGATTTAGAAGCTGTCCCTGTGGATGCTACAAAGGAAGAAATTGCTAAAGTCTTTACACAGACCCGTTTTTCCAGACTCTTAGTTTATACTGAAAGCATTGATAACATCATTGGTGTGATTCACCTGAAAGATTTCTTTACAGAAACCGGCATCACGCAAAGACCTTTAGATGAGCTCATTACAAAACCGGTCTTTATCCAAAAGTCTGAAAAAATCAACGACCTGTTAAAAATTCTTCAGCAAAACAAATCCCACATTGCAGTTGTTTTGGATGAATACGGCGGCACTCGTGGTATTGTAACAATGGAAGACATTTTAGAGGAGCTTGTAGGCGAAATCTGGGACGAGCATGACGAGGTCGTTGAAAACTTTAAGCTCATCGGCGAAAACCTGTATGATGTTGACTGCTCTGCTGACTTTGATGATTTTTGTGAATTTTTCAGCATTGACGTAGAAGACGAAGAGGTTAACGCCTTAAGTGGCTGGATTATGGAACAGCTTGACAAGGTGCCAGAGGTTGGCGACAGCTTCACATATCAACACCTGAGCGTTACCGTAACCGAAACCGACTACCATCGTGTTACCAAAATCACCTGCGAAACCTTAGAGATTGCAGATGACGAAGATAGCATCGAGGAAAAAGACGACGATAATGAATAAATAAACATAAAAAATAACACCGAGCAATCGGTGTTATTTTTTTGCATAACTAGTCCTGTAAGCCGAGTTCTGTATTTGATGATCATCTATCTAGGCCAGCCATTACTGACCGGCTCGAGCCACCGCCAAGTATAAGCACGCCGGGCAAGCTAAGCCTATACAAGCCAATACGGTGTTGCTTCGGATGGGGTTTACAGAGCCATGACGTCTCCGGCACGCTGGTGAGCTCTTACCTCACCTTTCCACCATCGCCGGTTTCCCGGCAGTCTATTTCTGTTGCACTTTCCTTAGAGTCGCCTCCACCGGGAGTTACCCGGCACCCTGCCCTATGAAGCTCGGACTTTCCTCACGGGCTTTCGCCCCCGCGACCATCTGGACTACTTACCGCATTAGTATAGCATACCGGGTTTTAAATGTCAAGAAAGTTCTTACCTGCCATATAGCATCTGATAAGCTTTCAGTACACCAATAACCGTTTTGCCATCTTCAATTTCGTTATTCATTATCATGTCCATCAGTTCTGAAATGGGGTGTTTTTCCACCTCTAAAAATTCATCCGGGTCAAGGTTCATCTCTCCCGATGACAAACCGCGTGCAAGATAGATATAAATTTTCTCACCGCAAAATCCGGGTGATACCATAAACGAACCAAGAAAGTCAAACTTATCTGCTTTCAATCCTGTTTCTTCCTGTAACTCTCTTACGCCACAGGTAAAAGGGTCTTCACCATAGTTAAGTTTGCCTGCCGGAATCTCCAAAAGAACCTTTTGGAAAGGATAGCGAAACTGACGGACCATATAAACATTGTCTTCATCATCAATCGCAACCACAGCCACACCGCCGTGATGCTCAACAACCTCGCGGGATGCTGTATTGCCGTTTGGCAAAAGCACCTCGTCTTCGTGAACGGTTATAATTCTACCCTCAAAAATAGTTTTTTTTGAAAGTGTTTTTTCTTCTAAATTCATGATTTATCACCTTGTTTCTCCGAAAGAATTTTTTTGGCATACAGCGTTTCTTCTAGTGTCAGTTCAGCATCCGGAAGCAAATCCGGACGCTTTAATGCCGTACGCAAAACCGATTGCTCACGTCTCCACTTGCCTATGTTTTCGTGGTGCCCCGAAAGCAAAACCTCCGGCACTTCTCTGCCTAAAAACACCGGCGGACGAGTGTATTGGGGATATTCCAAAAGTCCATTGTAGAGCGATTCCTCGGAAAATGCCTCTTCTGAGGGAAGCACACCGGGAATCATACGACTGACTGCATCAATCACTGTTAATGCCGGAATTTCGCCTCCTGTCAACACATAATCACCAATGGAAAGCTCTTCGTCCACAACTTCCTCAATCACACGTTCGTCAACACCCTCATAGTGTCCGCACAGAAACACAAGATGAGATTCCTTAGCAAGTTCTTTTGCTATTTGCTGGTTAAACACACGTCCCTGGGGAGACATATATATCACCTTGGGTTTGGCTTCTGCTGTTTCCAAAACAGACTGATACGCTCTGTATATTGGTCCTGCCTGCATCACCATACCCATACCGCCACCATAGGGGGTATCATCCACACGGTTGTGCTTATTTTCGGCAAAATCGCGAATGTTCGTATATCGAATGTCTAAAATGCCGGCTTTTGACGCACGGCCGATGATGCTTTCATCTAAAACGCTTTTCATCATATCTGGAAAAAGCGTTAAACAATCAATGCGCATTGTTCTCATCCTTTTATGTAAAGTTATACTAATCTTCCAAAAGGCCCTCGGGAATGGTAACTTTCACATAGCCTTCTTCGATGTTAATCTCGTTTATAACCTCTTTGATTGCAGGCAAATATGCAGGTTTTTCGCCTTTCCTTCTCACCTCATAAACATCGTTGGCACCGGTCTGAAAAACGTCAGAAATCGTCCCAAACACACCATCCTCCGTCATAACGGAAAGACCGATTAAATCTGCAATATAATAGCGACCCTCCGGCAAATTTTCCTCTTTTTTTACATATAAAATCCGACCGCGAAAGGTTTCTGCTGTCTGCATATCATCCACGTTTTCAAGCTTAATAATAGCACAGTTTTTATGGATTCTGACAGAATCCGCATACAGAGTAACCGCACTGTCCCCGTCTTTTAAATAAAAGGTGACAATATCGGTTAAATCCTCTAAATTGTCCGTCCAGGGATTTAACTTAATTTCACCACGAACACCATGGGTGTTCACAACCTCGCCAATTTCAATCAGATTCATCTTGTTTCCTCCTCTTTCGTTATAGAGAAAAAGGGCGGAAAACCGCCCTTTAGGATACTGATTCATTTAACATTTCCTGTTTCTCTTGCTTTTTTTGTTTTTCTTTATAAAGAATTTCCGGTTTTGCTTTTTCCATTACACACTTTTCAGTGATGATGCACTTGGCCACATTGTCTTCCGAGGGCAATGAATACATAATATCCAAAAGCGTTTCTTCCATAATAGAACGAAGACCTCTGGCACCGGTTTTTCTTTCCAATGCTTTTTTTGCAATGGCACTGACGGCTTTTTCTTCCATTTCCAATTTAACGCCGTCAATTTCAAACAATTTTTGATATTGTTTTAAGAGTGCATTTTTAGGTTCACGAATAATGTTGATGAGCGCTGCTTCATCTAATAAATCCAGCGTGGTAATTACCGGCAAACGACCGATAAGTTCTGGAATCAAACCGAACTTTAAAAGGTCCTGAGGTTCAAGCTGAGATAGAATTTTGCCAATATCCATGCTGTTTTTCGACAACACTTCTCCGCCAAAGCCCAATGTCTTTGTGCCGGTTCTACGCTCAACAATCTTTTCAATGCCTTCAAATGCACCGCCGCAGATAAACAGAATGTTTGTTGTATCAATTTGCAGAAATTCCTGATGGGGATGTTTTCTGCCACCGGTAGGCGGAACAGAAGCCACAGTCCCCTCCAGAATTTTAAGTAATGCCTGCTGAACTCCTTCACCGCTTACATCGCGTGTTATTGAAGGGTTTTCAGACTTTCTTGCTATTTTATCAATTTCGTCTATATATATAATTCCTTTTTCGGCCTTTTCAATGTTGAAATCTGCCGCCTGAATAAGCTTTAGAAGTATGTTTTCAACATCTTCTCCCACATATCCGGCTTCGGTAAGAGATGTAGCATCTGCAATTGCAAACGGAACATCTATTATTTTGGCAAGTGTTTGTGCAAGAAGTGTCTTACCCGAGCCTGTGGGACCAA
>JAZSJR010000108.1:0-8714 GCA_045534415.1 Clostridia bacterium | reverse complement strand
CACTTTATATAACCCATTTATGGGTAGCTAGTAGTAATTGCATGGCTGGCAGGCCAATAAAAAACGCACTTGTGCGTAGCCAGTAGTATTAGGGCTATGCCCGAAAATGAAAAACCCCCCGTTATACGGGGGGATATTTATTATTTATCAGGAAAAAATTTCTTGTTGCGGTGCTATCCAAATTCTGTTTACAAAAGAAATTATTAAAAAATAAATATTATACAGAAAATAATTTTTACTTTTTCTGTAAACTTTACTTTTTTTTCGGTGATTGGTATAATAATAAAAAGAAAGCGGGGGATATTTGTGGATGATTTAGATTATCAGATTCTTTCTTGTTTAAAAGAAAATGCAAGAGAAAACGCAACCAATATCGGTGCAAAAATTAATCTGTCTACCTCAGCTGTGATTGAGAGAATCAAAAAGCTTGAAAGCTCGGGGCTTATTCAGCAGTACACAACCATTATCGACCAGACAATGCTGGGCAGAGATTTAATGGCTTTTATGTATGTGAGCCTGGAGCATCCGAAGCATTATGAAAGCTTTGTAGCAAAAATCAACGGCAACCCGTCTATTGCTGAATGCTACTATATTACTGGAGATTAAGATTTTATCTTAAAGGTTATCACTAAATCCGGCAAGGGTTTAGAAGAAATTTTGACAGATATTAAGTCAATCAGCGGCGTTTCGGGAACACGTACATCAGTTGTTTTGTCAACCAACAAGCTGGATGTTTGCTTGTTGCCTGAACAAAAGGAAAATTAAATGTTAAAAATGCAGGGAGAGAAAGAATTTGTTGGAATCTGTTTTATCTTATATCAATTTGGTGATTGGAAAAGTTGATAGTATTGTTTGGGGGCCTGTTATGCTGGTGCTTTTAATCGGAACAGGTATCTTTTTAACAATCAAAACCGGATTTTTGCAGTTTGCAAAGTTTGGTTATATGTTAAAAAACACCATTTTAGGGGTGTTTTCAAAAAATCAGCATCAAAAGGATGGCTCCGGCGTCAGCCCCTTTCAGGCGGTTGCCACAGCTATGGCAGGCACCATTGGTACAGGTAGCATTGCCGGGCTTGCAACAGCCATTGTATCCGGCGGACCGGGCGCAATTTTCTGGATGTGGGTCAGTGCCCTTTTGGGTATGGTCACCAAATATTCTGAGATTGTGCTGTCTTTAAAGTTCCGCGAGAAAAATGAAAATGGTGAATGGGTCGGCGGACCTATGTATTATATTAAAAACGGATTGGGCATAAAATGGCTTGCTGCTTTGTTTGCAGTTTTTGCTATGATTGCCTGTCTGGGTACAGGAAATGCCACGCAGTCTAACTCCATAGCGGTTGCGCTTGACAGCACTCTTGGCATTGCACCCTGGATTACTGGTATTGTAATCACTGTTATTGCGGCAGCGGTTATTTTAGGCGGTATGCGCCGCATTGCTTCTGTTAATGAAAAACTTGTGCCTTTTATGGCTGTATTTTTTGTGGTGTGTGCTCTGCTTGCTTTGGTTTTAAATATCCGTGCTGTGCCGGCGGCGTTTGTGCTGATTTTTAAAGAGGCATTTAACTTCAAGGCAGCCTTTGGTGGCGCGGCAGGCTATGGCATTATGGTTGCCATGCAGTTTGGTTTTTCTCGCGGGGTATTTTCCAACGAGGCAGGTCTTGGTAGCGCACCTATGGCACACGCAGCATCCAGCACAAAAGACCCGGTGAAGCAGGGACTTTGGGGTATGTTTGAGGTATTTTTTACTACCATTATCATTTGCACCCTTTCCGGTTTGATTATTTTAACAACCGGTCTTTGGAGTGGTAGTGGACTTGAGGGTGCAGCCTTAAGCATTGCATCCTTTGATAAAATTCTGCCGGGGGTTGGAAAGATTGGTATCACCCTTGCAACGGTGTTGTTTGCACTCTCAACCTTGCTTGGTTGGGCATATTACGGCGAGGTTTCCATTGGTTATCTGACCAATAAATCTAAAATAGCCATTTTGATTTATCGAATTATATATGTAATTGTTGCCTTTGTCGGCACAGTGAGTAACTTAGATACCATTTGGACATTCTCATCGGCGATGAATGGCTTGATGGCGATTCCCAACCTGATTGGTTTGATTGGACTTAGCAAGGTGATTGTTTCCATCACGAAAGAGCACGAAATGAACAATAAAAAATTAAAGTAAGATACAGCGGCAAGGAGATTTCCTTGCCGCTGTTTTTTTTTTTTTTTTTTATACTGATGCTGTCTTTTTATACATGTTTGTTGTGCTTTTCGGTCTTTTGTGCTATACTTGCCTTAGCATTATTGACGTTATGCTATTTTGATGAAATGATTTTGGGGGCAATTAGGTATGGACTTTAGTAAGCTTTTGCAGGGTTTTCCCTGCTCCTGCGGCAGAACGCACCACTGTGACATTGATGCTGTGTATATTGAAAAAGGTGCCATTGCCAGACTGACTGAGCTTTGTGTCGGCTATGAACATATTTTGATTGTGGCAGATGAAAATACCTTTTCCGTTGCCGGCACTAAGGTGATGGAGTCACTCAGGGGGAAAGATGTTAATAAGGTTGTGTTCAGTGGGAAAACAATTTTGATTCCCGATGAGGGTGCCATACAAACCGTCAGACGGTTTATGGGTAAGGCAGAATTGATTTTGGGCATTGGCTCCGGTGTGATTCAGGATTTGTGCAAATATGTGGCACATTTTGCAAACCTGCCTTATATGATTGTTGCAACTGCACCCTCGATGGATGGCTACGCATCAAACGGTGCAGCCATGATTTTAAAGGGCATGAAAGAAACGGTGGCAGCAACGCTGCCTAAAGCCATTATTGCCGATGTTGAGGTGCTTAAAAACGCGCCTCTTGATATGATTCAGGCAGGCTACGGTGATGTTATCGGCAAATTTTCTGCTTTGTGCGATTGGGAACTGAGCCGGATTGTAACCGGGGAGTATTTTTGTCAGTATATTTATGACACGACCTATCAGATGATTGAAAAGGTTCTCTCTACGGCAAAAGGCTTGCTGAGTCGTGATGAAGACAGCATTCAGGCACTGGCTGAGGCGTTGATGGTTGTTGGCGTTATGATGAGCTTTGCCGGCACATCCCGTCCCGCATCCGGCAGTGAGCATCATTTATCTCACTTTTTTGAAATTGTTGGTATAGTAAAAGGTGAACCATATTTTCCCCATGGTATAGATGTTGCTTATGGAACGGTTATTACGGCAGGCATTCGAAAAAAGCTTATGGAGTTGAGTTATTCAGGGGCATCCTACCGTCCCGAAGCGGCAATATACCAAAGCACAATGAAGCAGATTTATGGTCAGGTGGCAGAGGGTTGTATGGCTCTGCAGGAAAAAGTGGGACATTACAAGCAGGATAGAAGCGAGATTTACCGCGAAAAAGAAGCTGAGATTAAACAGCTTTTTGCTAAAACGCCCTCGGCAGAGGAAATAGAAGCTATGCTGAAGGTGGTTGACCTTGACATAGTGGAGTTTTATGAAACCTATGGTCGGAAGAAAATTGAAGATGCAACATATTATGCAAAGGACTTAAAAGACAGATACACAGTTTTGTGGATGTATTATGACATTTTTGGTGAGGATGTGTAAGCGCATAAACAAATAAATGAGCTACAGTGGAACATTTCGTTCTGCTGTAGCTTTTTTTGTTGAAAATTTTGTCGAATTATGATATAATAAAAAAGATTTTGAGGAAAAAGAGGCGAGACTATGAAAACAGTTTTTGTTGTGAATCCCAAAGCCGGAAAAGGGTGGGATGTTTCGGCGTTTTCAAAAAATATTCAATCTGTGGCGGATAGCCTGGGGGCAGATGTTTTAATATACGAAACAAAAGCCGTGGGCGATGCTGAACGGTTTGTCCGTGAATATACTGAAACAAATGGTGCCGCCCGGTTTATTGCCTGCGGTGGTGACGGCACTTTGTCAGAAGTTTTAAATGGAGCCATCGCCTGCAAAGAGGCAGAAATTGGCGTTGTGCCTGTTGGCACGGGCAATGACTTTTGCAGAAATTTTGCAGATTGTGATTTTCATAACATCGCCTTGCAGATATCATCAGAGACCCGTCTTTGTGATGCAATTTATTATGAAACCCGCCCACAGGGGGAGCTGCGGACAGGTTATTGCATCAATATGTTTAATGTTGGTTTTGATTGTAACGTGGCTGCAATGGTTGCAGATATGAAGAAAAAGCCTTTTGTTTCCGGTTCTCTTGCCTATGTTTTATCTATCTTTGTTAACCTGATTCAGAAAAAAGGTGCCGACCTTACAGTCTGTGTAGATGGTGAAGTTGTGCATGCCGGTCCATTGCTGCTTAATTCTGTGGCAAATGGATGTTATTGCGGCGGTGGTATTAAGGGTAGTCCTATTGCCAGCTTGTATGATGGTGAGATGGACATTAATATTATTAAAAATATTTCCCGGCTTCGTTTCCTTCACTTACTTCCTCACTATATGAAAGGAACATTTATGAAGCTTCGCGGCATTGAAAAACTGATTGATTCAAGGCGTTGCCATCATCTTAAAATAACACCGAATCATACGACCTTTGCCATTAGTTGCGATGGTGAGATTATCCCGGCAGGGGAGACCGTTTTTCAAATTGTGCCAAAGGCATTTCGGTTTGTTGTACCCGAAATACGAAAATAGCTTGACAAGGCGGTTCGTTCTTGATACAATACCTTGTGTTTGTAGACTATAAGAGATTGGGTTTAACCGGGAGGAATTGGTATGAAATTGCATCTGCCAAGGTTACATAAAGAAGAAAGAAACAATATTTTGCTGTTTTTGGCTTGTATGTTTGTTCATGTTATGACAGGCTTTGCCAAAACTAACTACGCAGCGACCATTGCTTACATTGTAAAAGAAGGCATTTTCACAAAACCTGAATCTGGCCTGATTGCCTCTGCTTTTTACATTTTTTATGGCATTGGTCAGATTGTGGGTGGTAAGCTGGTAGATAAATTTTCTCCTTATAAGTGCATTGCTATTGGCATTTTAGGTGCACTTATTTCCAATCTGATTTTGGTTTTTACTATGAACTACACAGTGGTGCTCATCGTCTGGAGTATTAACGGCTTTATGCAGTTTGGCATTTGGCCGGGTCTTTCCAGAATTGTTGCAACGGATGTTTTTCCTGTTTTTCGTCAAAAGGCAGGGTTTCACCTATCTTATGGTTTAACATTGGGTAACATTTTCAGTTATCTTTGTGCGGCACTTCTATTAGACCTTTTTGGTTGGTCGGTTATGTTTGGCAGCAGTGCGTTGATGCTTTTGGCATCGATTGTTATCTGGATTTTTGCATCCAGACTCAAGCCACCCAAAGAAGAAACGGAAGAAGCGGTTGTGGTGGAGGAGAAGAAAGAGATTTCAAAAGAGTCAAAGCCTGGGCTTTGGAAAGTGTTTAATGCCAGTGGTTTTACCCTGACGCTTCCTATCGCACTCCTTGCCTGTATGCTCAGCAACGGCACCCAGGTATGGATTCCTACAATGATTATGGAAAGCTATGAGATTCCTCAATCCTGGGCGAATATGCAGTCTATTATTCTCTCTGTTGTAGGTATTGTAGCACTTTGGTCATTTATACCTCTGTTTAAACGGATAAAGAATGAAATGACGGCAAGAGTTTGGTTTTATGCTTTAGCTGTCATCCCCCTTGTGGTGCTGCAATTTGTAGGAAAAATTCCTATGGTTACAGCGGTTGTTATGATGGCGCTGTTCCAGATGTTGGTTGGTTTTACGGGCGCTTTTACAAACAGTATTTTCGGTCGTTTTGCGCCTTATGGTTACAGTGGCACGGCGGCGGGTATTTCAAACTCCATGTCAAGCTTTGGCATTGTGGTGTCAAGTACGCTTTATGGCGTGATTGCGGAGTACTTTGGCTGGTCCGGTGTGGCAGCTGTTTGGCTCATCCTTTCTGCGTTGGTAGCTATTGGCTATGTGATTACTTCCGTGTTCTGGAAACGGTTTTTTAATATCAAAAAAGAAGCTTAATATAAAGGGGCTGTAAAGATTTTTACAGTCCCTTTTGTTATATTCTACATAGAGCGAGTAAAAACTGCCGTGCAGTTTGTACAAAAAATATAAAAAATGTTGACAAGTTCTGTGAGGTTGCGGTATAATTAAATTAATATATTAAGTGACTTTTTAGGAGGTAATTCCCATGGAAATTAACGGTGTTTTAGGTCCTATTAAACGCGAGGATTTAGGTATTATAACACCTCACGAACATATTTTTATTGACCTTAAGGCGTCTTTTGCGGACAGACCTTTAAAGGATATTGAAAATCCCAGAACAGAAAAGGTTAAAATGGAGCATTTAGGCCAGCTGCAGAGCGACCCCTATGCGCTTTTAGATAACCTTTCTATGGATGATTATGATACACAGCTTAAGGAAATTATCCGCTTTAAAAAAGCCGGCGGTGGCACAATTGTTGATGTAACCATGCCTGGCATTGACCGTAACCCCAAGCGTCTGGCGCAGATTGCAAAAGATTCCGGCTTAAACGTGATTATGGGTACCGGTTATTATGTGCATGCTTATCACCCTGAAAAGGTAAAGGCTATGACCGCCGAGGAACTGGCTGAGGAAATGGTTTCCGAAATCACTGTGGGTGTTGACGGTGTTAAAGCCGGCATCATTGGTGAACTTGGTGTTAGCGAAGTGTTTACTGATGAGGAAAAGAAAGTTATTTTAGCAGCAGCCCTGGCTTATAAAAAGACAGGCACCAGCGTTATGGTTCACGTTAATCCGTGGACAACGTTTGGTCTTGATGCTGCAGACATTCTGCTGGAAAACGGCGTTCCGGCTGACAGAATTGCTATCTGCCACATTGACGTTATCAATAACGTAGAATACATTCTGCAGCTTTTAGAAAAGGGCGTTTACATTGAGTTTGACAACTTTGGCAAGCAGTATTATGTTGAAAAAGCCGCAAGATGTGTGGGTTATGATTGCTTCGTAACAGATGTTGAACGTGTAAAGCTTGTTAAAATGCTGGTTGAAAAAGGCTATACAGAGCAGCTTCTCTTTAGTTGTGATGTTTGCCTTAAGAACCTGCTTCGTACATATGGTGGCTGGGGTTATGACCACGTTTTAACCAACATCGTGCCCATGATGGATGACTTTGGCATTGATGAAGCAACCATTAAGACCATTATTGAAGACAACCCTGCTAACTATCTGTTAGGTAAAGAATAATTTAATACCATGTCAATTTTTGCCCCTTTGAAAAAAAATATAGGAAAGGGGCAAAAAAGCATTGACAAAACTAAAACGTTTTAGTATAATGAATTTGTCATTGCAAAATGAAAAATTAATGTATTAAATATTTAGGAGGTAATTTATTATGGCAAGATCTGGCGGACCGGGTTCATTTGTATTCGGTGACGAAGAAAGAAAAGAAGTTATGGACGTGCTGGAAGGACGTTATTTGTTCCGTTACGGCGCAGCTGATGCTGAAGGTTACACCCACAAGGTTGTTGACTTTGAAGATGAGCTGAAGAAGGTTATGGGCGCTAAATACGCAGTAGCTACCACAAGTGGTACTTGCTCACTGTTGGCATCTCTGGCTGCTCTGGGCATCGGTGCTGGTGACGAAGTTATCGTTCCCGGTTACACCTTCATCGCTTCTATCTCTACCATCATGCTGGCAGGTGCTATCCCTGTTTTAGCTGAAATCGATGAATCTTTAACCATCGATGTAACTAAGATTGAATCCTTAATTACACCGAAAACCAAGGCTATCCTGCCTGTACATATGCTGGGTAACCCCTGTAACTTAGATGCAATCATGGAGATTGCTAAGAAGCACAATCTGTACGTACTGGAAGACTGCTGCCAGGCTGTTGGTGCTAGCTACAAAGGCAAACGCGTAGGTACCTACGGTAACATTGGTGCTTTCTCTCTGAACGTATTTAAGACCATCTCCACAGGTGACGGCGGTGCGGTTATCACTAACGATGAAAACCTGTACGAAAGAGCTTTCGGTTACCATGACCAGGGCCACAAACCCAACCGTTTAGGCGTTGAAGTTGGTAACAGAAGCTTAATCGGTATGAACATGAGAATGAACGAGCTGACTGGTGCTGTAGCACTGGCTCAGACCCGTAAGCTGGATGAAATTCTGGAAACTCTGCGTTATAAGAAGAAAATGCTGAAAGATCTGCTTTCCGATCTGCCGCACATCTCTTTCAGAAAGATTAACGACGAAGGCGAATGCGCAACACTTTTAACTATCCTGTTCGATACCAAAGAACTGGCTGAAGCATTCTGCGAAAAGACCGGCGGTCGTCCCATTGCTTACTCCGGCTGGCATGTATACAACAACATGGAACAGGTTCTGGAAAAGAAAATGCCTGCTCCCACAAACAATGTTAATGACAGAGTTTACACCAAGGGTATGCTGCCGCAGACAGATGATATCTTAGGCAGAGCTGTTAACATCAGCGTTGGTGTTGTAGATAAGGGTCTGGGTTCCGGTTACGGTATCAACATCCTGTCTACCGAAGACGAAATCAAGCAGGTTGCTGCTAACATCAGAGAACTCATCCTGAGCCTGTAATTTAAAAATATACGTAGGGTCGGCGCGAAATGCGTCGACCCATGCGTGATTTTATATCCGTAAGGAAAAAACAAGAAATTTATAATTTTTGGAGGTAAACAAAATGAGCAAATTTAAGTATTCTGTAGGTCCCTGGA
>JAZSJR010000089.1:0-3778 GCA_045534415.1 Clostridia bacterium | reverse complement strand
TTGCGCTGACGGATGCTGCGGGAGATGCCGTAACCGACTTGAAGAAAGCGGTATTTAAAATGAACGGGCAAGAGCTTGCAGCTACTGCAGAAGCTCCGCATGTCGTCACCCTGCCGCTTACGCATTTAGGTGCTCAAATTCTGAGTGTTGAGATAACGGATTCAGAGGATGTTATGCAAACGATTCTTGTTCCGTTTCATGTGCAGTTTCGCTCAAACGGGGTAGCCAGCCAAAAGCTTATTGCAGATGCGGGGATGCCTGCAGAAAAAGCAGCTGTTATAAATCTCGGCAAGCTAGCCTCTTATGTCCTGTATGAAGCGGTTTATAACGCAGACGGTACGTTAAAGAGCGCGACAGAAAAGACAGTGGATATTTCAGCAAATGAAATTAAAGTCCATACGCCAAGTGTCACAGTAGAAGCAGGAGAAACAGTTAGATTGTTCACTTGGACAAAAGAGCTAAAGCCCTTATACTAAGGTCTTTTGTCGGCAGGTTTCGGCTCTGCAAAAATACTACCGCAAGGTATTCATATATTATAAAATAAAGAAAGAAGGAAGAAGAATGACGAAAAGATTTTCCAGATTACTTACTTTACTTCTGGCAAGTGTTATGTTACTTTGCACTCTGCCGCTGGCAGCATCGGCGGATAGCGATGACTATGCCGTTTTGGGTGTGCAGGATGGTGATAGAATTATCTTAAACCCTGATGTAGTAGACTACACCACAAGAGTAGAAGGCTACAACCCATTTCAGCATAAGGTAACGATTGTTGACAAGGATCAGGTATCAACAAAAATGGCGGCTGTAGCGACCTTGAATGAAGGTGATGGCTTCACCTTCCAGCCGACAGCAACCGGCATTTCGTCCGTTGATTTTGCCATTGATGGCAACGTGGTTGCTACGGATAGTGAATATCCCTATGAATTTATTTTAGGCAGCGAGCATAGCCGCACGCATACGCTGACCGCTACCATTAACAAGAGTGCCGGTGGTGACCCTGAGGTCGAAACCATTACCTTTGAGGGTATTGTAGGGGATATTCATGACTCACGTTTTGTTAACTATGATTCCGGCGAACTGGATGCAAGCAATACCCCGACATTAAATGGTTTTAAAACTAGTAGAGCCATTGAAAACGGCGCATTGATGATTGGCAAAGATGCGACTGTCACTTCAGCTTGGTTGCAGCCGGATGTACAGACAAAGTTACTGAGCTTGGGTGATACAAAGCTTTTCTATATTGACTATGATGTACGTAAAAATGCTGACGATGTGAGGGTTGGTTTTTATATTACACAAGGAGCTAGAACTACTGACGTCGCTACATCAATGTCTGTTGCCACAGCGATGCCTGCTGATCAATGGGTACACGTTACTGTTGTTGCTGACTTTCAAAGAGGCTGGTTTAGTGCCTATATGAATGGTGTTCAGTTTAAGAGCTGGTCGGCAGCAACCGCTGGTTTTAGTGACCAGATGCAGAACAACGCAACCCTCGGAGTTACGGATTATATCACACCGTATCTTGCACATGGAAACGACAGAGCTCTTTATATTGATAACTATGCCGTGCGTACCTACGATACTGCTCAAGAGAGATCCTATAGCTTAACCGGTATTTCAGAGGGCGAAGAAATTGCACTGAACACAACTGTTGCACCGATTCACACAAGAACCATCGGTCTTGACCAAACCGCCGGTGTTAACAAGGTTGTTTATAAAGTAGATGGTGAAGAAAAAGCAACCGTGACCGTGCCTCCCTTTTCTTGGGATATGCCCTTTACCGACTTAAACAAGTCTCTCACCGTTTCTGCAGATATTTACACGGCGTTTGGTATTAAGAATCCCACCCCAGTTTCATATAAGACAGTTTATGTGGCTGAAAGTATACTTCGTGCCTCAAATGATTTTGAGGATGGCACTTATAGTGAAAGTGCTTATGAGGCAAATGGGGAGCATACAGCTGTTAACCCGACTTTCTATATTTTAACTCCGCGTACTGGTAAATTTGAAGTTGTTGATAGTAAAGATAAGACCGGCAGAGACGGTAAAATTATGTCCTTCTCCACAAATGGCACTTTGCTTTCCAGTTCATCCCGTCTGAATACCTCTCGTTGGTATATTGGCGGCAAAACAGTCTTTAATTTCGATATTTATCTGCCCACTGTTACAAGGAGAAATCTTTATGACAGAATTTGTCTAACAAGTAGTGCGCTTAGTTTGGCAGAAACCCCTGGTCAGGTTCTTGTTGATTTAAGCAAGCTTGAAACAGATAAATGGCTTAGTGTTTCTATTTTGGTTGACTATCCGGCGAAGAAAGTCACCTATAGCGTTGGTGAGGATACCTATGTTGTCGATTTAGATCCTGCGGTCGCAGCGCAATTGACAGAGAATACAAGGGGTTTTGTACATATTGAAAGCTATAACGACTATTATTTAGATAACCTTCGTATTGCTGTACTGGAGCCAAGCAACAGAACCGACTCTTTTGTAAATGGCATTAATTATGTTAAAGATAACGATAGTGTAGATACAACTGTTTCTATCGCAAACCTGACAGGTGCTCCTGTTGAGGCAAACGTTTTCTTTGCACTGTATAACGGTAATACCTTAGTGAAAGCTTGGAGAAATGAAGAACCCATCATCATTGGTGCAAATGGATTTAAGACTGTCAATAAAGATGTTGCATTTACTCAGGATGGCGAAACCGGTACAACCGTTAAAGCCTTCTGCTGGACAACTGATCTGCAGCCTATTGATAGCATTCGCTAATGTACATAATACAATGATTTTCCGCCGCTTTTTAGTGGTTGAAAAGTGTACTTTTAAGTTTTGTTGAATTTTATTTTAATTATATCATGATCCTTACTGTGGGGACAGCGATCCTCTGTCCCCACAATATTTCTTATTGTAGTGAAACACAACAAATCACAGTAATACCGCTGTAAGGAGTGGTCTTGACCGTTCCGAAACTGTTTTAAGGCGGAACTGCCAAGAATGCTCCTTACGCAGAAGATAAGAAGCATTACCATGTTAGGCGTTCTGATACGCCACCAGTAAACCAATAAGGAGTGAATTTTGTGAAACAATCATTAAATGTAGTGGAAGTCATAGACACGCCACTCAAAAAACGCAGCAAGTTCAGGAAATATTTACCGCTCTATGTTATGCTTATCCCGTTTTTACTCTGGTACATCATATTCCAATACAAGCCATTGGCGGGGATGGTAGTTGCCTTTCAGGACTACAGTTTGTTTAAAGGAATCAGCGGTAGTGAGTGGGTAGGGTTTAAGCATTTTGAAACGTTTTTCTCATCCCCCTATTTTGCAAGAACCTTTAGAAATACCATTGTACTCAATCTGCTTTCATTGGTATTTTCTTTCCCAGCGCCCATTATTTTTGCTCTGTTATTAAACGAGGTTCGCCAAAAGACCTTGAAAAAGACCATACAGACCTTAACCTATGCACCGTATTTTATCTCCACGGTGGTTATTGCCGGTATCGTTATCAACATGTTATCGCCGTCATACGGTATCATCACAAACTTTGTGGAATGGATGACCGGCGAGCGCATTTACTTTATTTCCAGCCCCAAATACTTCAGAGCAATTTATATTGTTATGGGCATTTGGCAAACACTTGGTTATAGTTCTATTGTGTATATGTCAGCACTTTCCGGCGTTGATCAGGAGCTTTATGAAGCTGCCGTATTAGATAATGCTAATAAATTCAAGCAGATGATTCATATTACGTTACCCGGTATTATAACGACCATTATGAC
>JAZSJR010000187.1:0-4047 GCA_045534415.1 Clostridia bacterium | reverse complement strand
CCGCCGCCACGACCACGAAGACCGGAGTCTTTAATCACATCAATAACCTGTTCAGGTGTCATTTCGGTGAGGACCTTAGACAAGTCGGAGGCCAAGCGGTCTTAGGAAGACAATACTAATGGCCAACCCCTTGGCCCAAAGACCGACATGGCTACGATCCGACTTGATACCAGTGGGGAAACCGCCGCCGCCACGACCACGAAGACCGGAGTCTTTAATCACATCAATAACCTGTTCAGGTGTCATTTCGGTGAGGACCTTAGACAGTGCTTTGTAACCATCTAAAGCTATGTATTCATCAATATTTTCGGGGTTAATAACACCGCAGTTACGCAGAGCAATACGCATCTGCTTTTTGTAGAAGTTGGTTTCGTTTAAGGATTTGATAGAATCTTCCTGAACGGTTTCTTCATACAAAAGGCGGGTTACAATGTTACCGTTCTGCAGATGTTCAGTAACGATTTCTTCAACATCTTCAACCTGAACAGCACTGTAGAAAGCACCCTCGGGGTAAACGATAACGATGGGACCTAAGGCACACAGACCAAAGCAACCAGTCTGAATAACCTTAACTTCGTCAGCAAGACCCTTTGCAGCAATCTGCTCATTAAATTCTTTAATGATTTTCGGGCTGCTGGATGAGGTACAACCTGTACCACCGCAGACAAGCACTGTAGCTCTGACAGAACCTGCGGCGTCTGATGCGCTGTTTTCTTTACGCATTTCGACAAAATCTTTCATTTTGCTTTTTATTGCTTCAAGCTCAGCTAAACTTTTCATATTCAAGCTCCATTCCCACTGCGGCAAGCCGCAGATGTTATTTTTCGCATACACGTTTTTTTATGCCGGGGCATAAATCGTATGCTGTTGATTTAAAATTCTCACAGCCAATAGGCAGAAAGAATTTTTCATGTGTGTACTGTGTATTAGTCGGTGTATTTTGACAGGATTCTGTCAACGTCATCAACTGTCAGCTTGCCGTAAACTTCGTCATTCACAGTCAGGACGGGAGCCAGACCGCAAGCACCGATGCAACGGGTAGCTTCAATAGAAAACTTGCCGTCAGGTGTGCAGGTGCTATCACCTTTTAAGCTGAGTTTTTCTTTGATTTTGTTGAAAATGTCACCTGAACCCTTAACGTAGCAAGCAGTACCCAAGCAAACACCGATGTGATATTTGCCCTTAGGCTCTGTTGTGAACTGGGTGTAGAAAGTGACAACACCGTAAATCTCCGCCATGGGAACATCTAAATTCTTTGAAATGATGCTCTGCACTTCGATGGGAAGATAACCGTAAATGTTTTGCGCTTCATGCAAAACGGGAATGAGAGCGCCCTTGGTGCCTTTGTGGCGAGCGATGGCTTCCATCAATTTTGCTTCTTGCTCTTTGGTGCCGTTAAAAGCAACCGTTTCTTTTTTGTTCAACAGAAATTACCCCCTTATAGTTTTACACAGCACACGCCGTGACGTTTATAACGTGACCAAGTCTATAAAATTTAAAATGGTAAAAAGATATAGACCCACATTTATCTATTATACAATATATTAATGAAAAAGTCTATACTTTTTTTATATAAAATTGCCAAAGACAATCATTTTTGGCGTTTTTCATAAAAAAAAAGATGACTTCTATTTGATAATAAATAAAAATTGTTTTGGTGTAAAAATAAAGCTTTTATTTATAATCTTTTTCTAATATGATTATATATAAGTGAAAGGCAAATCAAAAATTGCAAAAAAAGAATGCTGGACAGGGGTGAGGTTTTGCTCGGTATTATCAATTTAAATAAGCCGGCAGGCAAAACATCACACGATATGGTTTCCTTTGTCAGGCGGACACTTGGGTTAAAGCGTGTGGGTCACGCGGGGACGCTGGATCCGGATGCAACAGGTGTGCTTCCTGTTTTGGTTGGTAAGGCAACAAGTCTTTCTGATTTGCTCACTGAGAAAGTAAAAACCTATGTTGCTACGGTACGCATAGGGATTGAAACCGATACGTACGATATCTCAGGTCAGGTGACAAACCGCTCAGATAAACGGCCGCTAGAGGCTGAGATTTGCGAAGCGGCAAAAGGCTTCTTGGGTGAAATTTCTCAAATACCGCCTATGTATTCAGCCATTAAAGTTGGCGGTAAAAAGCTATATGAGCTGGCGCGCAAGGGTGAAACCATTCAGGTAGAGCCGCGGCAGGTAACCATTTACGAGATTTCTTGTTTTGATTTTACAGGTGATACCTTTTGCATGGAGGTTACCTGCTCAAAAGGAACATATATCCGCTCGTTGTGTCACGACTTAGGGCGTGCACTTGGCACTTGTGCCTGTATGGAAGCGTTAGTCAGAACGAAAAGCGGGCCTTTTCTGTTAGAAGAATCCTGCACGCCGGAAGAGTTTGAAAAGGCAGTTGGGCAGGGCGATGTGGAAAGATTTTTGTTACCGCCGGAAACGGTGCTTTCGGGCTATCTGCCGGTACAGCTTTCTGAAGAGGTTGTGCCCAAAATCAAAAACGGACTCAGAATGCGGCCGAATCAGCTTGGAATTACCGATGCAAATGAGGGTGATGTGTTTCGACTATATGACAAGGAAACACTTCTTTGCCTTGTGAAAGCTATAAAAGATGAAAACACGCTTGTGCTTTCCATCGAAAAAACATTTTTTTAAACGTTAACTTTCTCCGACATTTGTAGAGCGGAGATCATAATATATAATTAAGGGGAGGTCATTCAAATGAATACGGTTTGGTATGATTACAGCAAAATCGAATCCAGAAACGGCACAGCAGTTGCAATGGGTAACTTCGATGGTTTGCATAAGGGGCATATGAAGCTATTATCTATGCTGATGGATGTGTCTCAGGACAACGGTCTGCACTCTGTTGCATACACCTTTGATGTACATCCCGTCAATGCGATTAAGGGAGCGAATACATTAAAACTGATTGCAGACAACGAATATAAGGAAGAGCTTTTGTCTGCCTGCGATTTAGACACATTGTTTTTTGAAAAATTCGAGGATGTTAAAGATCTTTCTCCAGAAGAATTTGTGCGGGATATTTTAGTGGGAAAATTGAATATGAAAGTTGCTGTTGTGGGCTTGCATAACCACTATGGCAAAAATTCTGAAGGCGATGTGAAACTGCTCAGAGAACTGGGTCAGAAATACGGTTTTCTGGTGCATATGATCAAGCCTTTATATTTTGACGATATTTTGTGCTCCAGCACAAAAGTCCGTGAGTTTATTGAAGCCGGCGATGTAGAAATGGCGGCTGAACTTTTAGGTCGTCCCTTTAAAATTACAAAGCCTGTTGTTGTAGGCAAAAAGCTGGGTAGAGAACTGGGTTATCCCACTGCCAACATGGTTCCTGAGGTGGGTCAGCTTATTCCAAAAGTCGGCGTGTATGCTTCCAATGCATATGTTGACGGCGATGCTTATAAATCCATCACAAACGTAGGGTACGCTCCCACAGCCGGTGGCGGTGACCTTCAGGTTGAAACACACATTATTGGTTTTGATGGCGATGTATATAACGAAACGCTGGAAATCGAATTTTTATATAAGCTCAGAGATGAACAGAACTTCGGCAGCTTAGATGAGTTAAAAGCACAGCTTGCTGAGGATGTAAAAGTAAGATTATCATAAAACATAATGAATAAGGGCTGCAGCAACATGCTGCAGCCCTTAGTTGTATAACGAAAACCACGCGATAGTCGCGTGGTTCAAAAAAGGGTTAACCGATGATTTGAAATAAACCTAAAAAGACATTAATAAGTTTAGTTGTATAGAAAAGTTGCAAATTTAGCAAATTTATTTTGTGAGAGAAGCCTCCCTTGCCTAAAGGGAGGGGGACCCCCGAAGGTGTTGGAGGGATTTAACAATGGTGTTGTATTGCCCTGCCGGGCGGGCCTACTTTTGTTAGACAAAAGTAGCAAAAACGCGGGGGATTTCGATTTCCCCCGCACCCCTTAAAACGACACAAGGGCGCAGCACCTGGACCCCTTTACCTAGAAGAATACACTTTATATAACCCATTTTATGGGTAGCTAGTAGTAAT
>JAZSJR010000096.1:0-23318 GCA_045534415.1 Clostridia bacterium | reverse complement strand
AAATCCCTCCAACACCTTCGGTGGTCCCCCTCCCTTTAGGCAAGGGAGGCTTCTCTCACAAAATAAATTTGCTAAATTTGCAACTTTTCTATACAACTAAACTTATTAATGTCTTTTTAGGTTTATTTCTAGTCATCGGTTTACCCTTTTTTGAACCACGCGACTATCGCGTGGTTTTCATTATACAAGAAAAAACTCCACACAAACTGCGTGGAGTTTTTTTGAATTTATTTCATTAACCATTCACATCAAAAGATTGACGTATCAGGCTCACAATATAATCAAAAGAATCGCTGTCTTTTACTGTAATTTCATAATCGCCATTCCCCCAGTGACCGACATTTTTAACATTGCGTGCCATCTGTTTGGGGTCGCTTAGTTCGCCCTCTTTTACATTAACAATAATTTTAAACTGTTCTTTTTGCATAATAAAGTCACAAACATTTGTTTTTCCCTTAAACGCAATATATAACTTTTTAGGAACAATGTCGATGTTACCAAACTCTAAAATTCTGTCTTTAATTTCCTCATACCACTCTCTTGTGGTATCGCTAACATTCTGCAACGCGTCATCTTCTGTATAGACAACAATTTCTTTAGCAACCTTTTTGAGTTTGTCGTCACGAGCATCACTGACAATTTCCTCTTTTTGTTCTTTCTTGTTTACCTGATTAACAGAAACGATGCCGCTTTCATACTGCTTAACCTCATACAGCTCAAAAGGCATATTGATAAACGCCGTGGCATTCTTCTGATAGTTGGTAAACTGAGGTGAAATGAAAATAATTCTTGTCTGCGACCAATCAAAATCCTGTAACCCTTTTGATGCCTTAAATACTTCGTTATATAGCAAAACAAAATCTGCCTTACGATTTAAAAGGGTATATAAGTAGGCATATCCCTGGTCAACCAAACTTTCATTTTTGCCTCTTTTATATTCAATAATAGTAAATGATTTGGTTTCTTCATTGTATGCTACCGTATCAAATCTGTAGGATTCAATAGAATACTCTGTTCTAACAAATGTCAGGTTCAAAATCTCATACAAATTTTCTTCAACAAGCTTTTGCAAATCCTTTTCCAGCTTAAAATTTGTTTCCTTTTGGGGTGACAGATTACCGTTTTTATTCGTAAATATCATGTAAATACCTCTTTCCCTTATTGAAGTCCATATATAACTATAACTTTATACTCTCTCCCAATATTCCTCAAAACAGATGCCTTTATCTGTTATTTCCTTTGCAAGTTCCGGTGAGTCTATGTAGCGGAAGTGCCAGCACTCGTAACCGATTTTGGTGATGGCTTCTTTTCCCTTGGGGTATCTTAAAATAAAGCCATATTGCGGCAGTTTGTCCTGCATAATTTTAAACAAGTGGTCAAGCTCCTGCATCCCCTCTATGGTGCGGATGAGCTTTCCGTCTATCATAACACCCACATCAATAGCAAGACCTGTGTGGTGCTCAGAATGCCCCGGCTTTGCCACATATTTATTAGCATATTCAATGCCAAATTGCTTAAGATATCGCTCAAAGGTCGCCACCTGCTGAGGGATGGTTCTGTAAACGGAAATCAGCTCTGCCTGAATGCCGTCATTTTTTAAAAGGTCCTCCCGCAGTCGCAAAAATGCCTCATAAGTTTTCTTCTCAATGCCATATGTTTCACCGGCAGCATTTTGGACAGAAATGATTTCAATGGTCTCTTCAAAATTGTCCGGTAACCGATTATCTTCATTAACCAAAACTAAATAATCAGACTTTTTTTGTGTTTCACTCATAATGATCCCTCCGTTATTTTTGTAATAGGCAAACTGATTCTATGTGAGCTGTATTTGGAAACATATCCACAGGAATGGTTTTCTCTAATTTATAACCCTCACCGCACAAAAACTTAAGGTCACGGGCGAGAGTTGCCGGGTTACAGGAGATATACACAATTTTTTCCGGTGCCATGGTGATGATAGCTTCCAATGCCTTTTTGTCTGCACCCTTTCGGGGTGGGTCTAAAAATACCACTGCCGGGTTCTCTTTTTTCAGATCCGGTGCAATTTCCTCTGCCTTACCAAGAATAAATTCTGTGTTTAAAACCCCATTTCGATCTGCGTTTTCTTTGGCGTTTTCTATTGCCTGAGGCACTACCTCAACACCAATCACACGACCAGCCTTTCGTGCCGCAAAGAGAGAAATTGTGCCGATGCCACAATATAAGTCAAGCACTGTTTCATCGCCGGACAGTTCTGCCAAATCCAAAGCCGTTTGATACAAACGCTCTGTTTGAGGGCTGTTCACCTGATAAAAACTGTGGGCAGAAATACGGAAGGAATAACCGCCCAAAACATCTTCTATATAGTCTCTGCCAAAGAGCAGCTTATTTTTGCTGCCCAATAGCAGGTTGTTTGCTTCTTTATGAATGTTGAGCATCACCGAGGTCAGTTTATACTCGGTTTTAACGGCTAAAAGCCTTGAAACAAATTCTTCGGCGTTTGGTAGCTTATCACCGTTTATGGTCAGCACTACCATTGCCTCGTGGGTAGCTTCGGCAAGGCGAACAAACAGCCTACGTGCAAGTCCCTTGCCTGTTTTTTCATTATAAACAGAGACGCCAAAATCACCGAGGAAAGTTACCGCAGCCGAAAGCCAACCGGATGCTGCCCTATCTCCCTGACGGCAATCAGACAGGGGCACTAAATCATGGCTGCCCGGGGCATAAAAGCCACCAACGGGTCTACCCTTTTTGTCTATACCCAAGGGGAAGACCATTTTGTTACGATATCGCTCTTTTCGAGGTGCTGATAGGGTTTCATTCACCACAAAACCACAAAAACCGCCAATTCTTTGAACCGCATCCTCCACAATCTGTCTTTTTACTGCTAATTGCTCACTATAATCCATATGGGAAAAGTTACAGCCGCCGCAAGCATCACAGGACGCGCAAAAATCTGCCCGGTGGTGAGGCGAAGCCTCTAAAAAGCGCAAAACCCGGCCGTAAAAACAGCCGGATTTTACATATTCTATTCTGATTTCAGCTACATCACCCCGACAGGTTCCGGGCACAAAAACTACAGCGCCATCTACACGACCGACGCCGTCACCACCTGCTGCAATGCCTGTGATTTTGATAACTGCCTTATCACCTGTCTTCATGATTTTCCTCCTTAAGCCTCTTCTGCCTCCATCTGCATAGCTGTGCAATACACTGCACATTCGAGCCTTTTGCGCATTAGGTCGCAAGACATTTTAAGAGGCTCATTAATACCGCCGCCATACTGCACCGCATTAGCAGGGCAACCGCCACTGCAGTAGAATTTTGCAAAACAGTTCTGGCAGGCAGGTTTTGTGTAAATGTTAGAATCACGGAACATATTACTGATTTCCTGCTTTAAACCCTGCTCTTTAACATTACCCAGTTTCATTTCGTCATTACCCACAAACTGATGGCAGGGGTAGATATCTCCATCCGGAGAAACAGCCACATATTCGTGACCTGCTCCGCAACCGGAAAGTCTCTTTAAAATACAGGGACCGCCGGTTAAATCCACCACGAAGTGGAAGAACTGAAAACCGTTGCCCTCACGTTTTCTCTTAACATATTCAGCTGCAAGTTCTTCATACTGCTGATATAAAACAGGCAAATCTTCCTCACGGAACATATAGTCTGTATCAGCTGATGCCACAACCGGCTCAACAGAAATCTGCTTAAAACCAAGGTCGGCAAGATGCAGAACATCTTCTTTAAAATCCAGATTTTTTCTTGTGAAAGTACCTCTAACGTAGTAGTTATCCTGATTACGTGATTCCGCCATATCCTGAAAACGGGGCACGATGGCATCATAACTGCCGGTACCGTCAACACGGATACGCATAGCGTCATTCACGCATTTTCTGCCGTCAATGGAGAGAACGATGTTACCCATTTCCTTGTTGATATATTCTTTTTTAGCTTCATCCAGCAAAATACCGTTAGTGGTAATGGTGAAGCGGAAGTTTTTGCCGCAAGCTTTTTCAATGCTTCTTGCATACTCTACAATGCCCTTAACCACTTCAAAATTTAATAAGGGTTCACCACCGAAAAAGTCAATCTCTAAATTCTTGCGGTGACCGGAAGCTTTGATTAAATAATCAATGGCCTGCTTGCCCACCTCAAGGCTCATTAAACCTCTGGGGCCCTCATAACTGCCGGTTTCAGCAAAGCAATACTTGCAACGGAGGTTACAGTCATGTGCAACATGGAGGCACATTGCCTTAACCACAGAATCCCGGTTGGGGCGAGTTTTGGCAATGTATGCATAGGGGTCTTCAGCATATAAAATGCCCTCTTCTTTTAAAGAGATGAGTTCTGCCCAAACCTCTTCCAAATCTTCTTTTTTGTAGCCGGAAAGCTTGTCCGCTATCTCCTGGGGCAGTGCTCCCTCCGGTTCTTTTTCACCTAAAGCCTTAAGAAGGTCATAGGTCATTCTATCAATAATAGAAACAGCACCACTGTTTGAATCCATCACAATCTCTGTGCCGTTCATGGAAAAACTATGTACCATTTTAAAATTCCTTTCGTTAAACGAAAAAAAGCAGGACCGGAATCCAGCCCTGCGTTTCTTTCATTATGCTCTTTCGCACTTCTGGTTAGCAACTGTGCAAGAGGTTTTGCAAGCAGACTGGCAGGATGTCTGACATTCGCCGCAACCGCCTTTTTTAGCAGTTTCTTTTAAAGTGCCTTTTGTTAAAGTTTTGATATGTTTCATGATGTATCCTCCTTAGTATCTTTTGCGCCCTGCTCTCATGTTAATCCCTAAAATACCGCCGGTTGCACCGCCAAATATACCGATTGCCAGCAAAATCAATATGTAAACATTACAAAAGAAACTGCCGGAAACCAAAAGGGAAATCACATAGAGCAAAAGTGCATATAATAATCCTGTTAATGCTCCGTTTAAATATCCACGGCTTTTTCCCGCTTTGGCTGACACGATGCCGGCAAGCACCACACTTACCACCATGGTGACAGATGTAATAAACGGAATTGCGCTCTCAGAAAGGCCTGTGTAGGTTAATAAAAGTGCTGCAATAAAAAACACAATCAGGGTGAACCCCACAGCAATTAATATTGCTTTTCCGAACCCGGAAAACACGTTTTTTAACACACCAACCTCTGAAACAGCTTTATCACTATACATAAAATTCCTCCCGGCTCAAGATACTGTTACATTCTATGCGCCGGAAAATTTTTTATGACAGCCTCTTAGTCTGTGATGAGCTTTTCAACTGTGCTGATAGCCCAACGTTCCATCAGAATTAACTGCTTTTCTGTGTTAGAGCCAGTTTCAACAAAAACCTTATCATCTTTAATTCTTGCAATCTGGCCAACAATACCGCCAATGGTAACAACCTTGTCGCCAACCTTTAAGTTTGCAAGCATCTCTTTCTTTTCTTTATCTTTCTTACGCTGGGGTCTGATTAAGATAAAATAGAAAATTAAAATCATCGGCACAAAGGTAATCAGCATGCTTAAAAGGCTACCTGCACCATCTGCCGCAACCTGACCTGCTGCTGCCGCACCCTCTGCTGCCGGTTCAGCAAATACACTCCACATTGTTTCGCACCTCCAACAATAATTTTACAATGTACATTTAATTATACCTTTATTTTCCGAATTTATCAATAGATTTTTCCAAGCTTTCCAAAATACAACCGAAAAGTTGTACACTTTACAGATGATAGAGCATTCCTTTGCGGATAGGCTCAGGGTCTTTCCCTAAAGCTTCTGCAATGGCAAAGGCAAAATCTGCCGCAGTGCCTGCCCCGCGGGATGTAATGACATGCCCATCACGCACAACCTTGTCTTCTTTCGCGATCGCGCCTAAAAGTTCCTTTTCATAACCGGGGTAACAGGTAGCACATCTGCCCTCTGTGATGCCGAAAGCACCCAAAATTTTCGGCGCTGCACACACAGCTGCCACAATTTTTTCTGCCTTATCTGCTTTCTTTAATAAAACTTCCAGTTCACCGCACGCCTGCAAATTGTCTGACCCGGGAAGTCCACCGGGAAGCACAAACGCCGTACCTTCTTCAAGGCTTACATCCTCCAGGTAACCGTCTGCCACAACTGAGATGCCGTGAGCGCCATCTACCAGCAGATTTTCGCTGATGGAAATGGTTGTTACCGAAAGACCAGACCTACGCAGAATATCAATCACGCTGATTGCTTCAATTTCTTCAAATCCGTCTGCTAAAAATACATAAACCATATGGATTCTCCTCTCATTGACTTTTTCCTTTACCTATATTATACTATTTTTATCCCTTTCTTACAAGCAGAAAATGAAAGAATTTTTTACAGGAGAACAGCTATGCCGGACAGAATTTACATTGTGGAAAACCGCTATTATGATGCTTTTTGTTCATCTTTGGGCAAAGGGTTTACTGTGCTGCCCTCCGTCACCTGCAAATCTTTGGATGCTCCTGTTTCTGCCCATCCCGATATGGTGCTTTTTACGGCAGAAAAAGGTGTGGTAATCTGTGCAAAAGAGGTGTATGAAGATTACCATAAAATGCTGTCACCTTTTGGCGTAAAGTTGGTACAGGGAACCGCCACCCTTGGCTGTGACTATCCACATGATGTTGCATATAATGTATTAAACACGTCTGCCGGTGCCTATGCCCGTTTTGACTACACCGACAAGCAGATTATTTCGCACCTCGATGCAAAAAAAATCCCGAAAATAAGCGTCCGTCAGGGATATGCCCGTTGTGCCTGCGTTGCCTTGCCGGGCGCCCTGATTACAGCAGACCCCACTCTCTTAAAAGCGGGAAAAAAAGCCGGACTTGACCTGCTTTCCGTCACTCCGGGGTTTGTAGTCCTCCCCGGTTACGACTATGGTTTTTTAGGCGGTGCTTCCGGCATTTTAGGGGATGATACCGTGGCCTTTTTCGGCGACCTGTCAACCCATCCGGATGGCGACAGAATCCATAATTTTATCGCAAAACACGGTTTTGCTGTAAAAGAAGTTCCCCATCAGCCACTTACAGACATTGGTACAATTTTTTGCATAGAGTTGTGAAAAACGTGTATAATACTTGGTATATTTTGTTTGCCGAAAGGGAGTGAACCCATTTGTTTGACCGAATCACACTGGGTTTAAACGGCGATATCGGTATGATTCAAAGCCGCCTTACAAGTTACCCCGAATGTGTGTTTCCCATTTCTGTTTCTAAAGATGAAACGTCAGAATCCCTCACATATATTGATTTTGACCCCACAGATGATGTGTTTATGCTTGACCGGTATGTAAACGTAATTGCAGAGTATATCATTGAGCGTTACGAAACCCGCCTTCTGCGCAGGATTTTAGATGAAGAGTACCGGGATTTATCGTCCCTTAAAAAGCGGGAAATTATTAAAAATATTGAATTTTTCGGGGATGACCCCACCATTGGTTACAAGGCACGGAAAGAGGCAGTTATCCTCAGTATTTTTGACTATTTAAAAGAAGACTCCACCATGCTCATTGACGGCTTTGTTGCCTTTCGCTTAAAAGAGTACGAAGCTCTTTTATCACAACTTGCCGAAAAACTGGTGGACCATTATTTGACTCAAAAGGAATATGAAGAATTTATTGCCCTGTTAAAATATTTTGTCAATGTGCAGGAGGCACGACCGGAAAAAATCCATATTATCATCGCAGATAGCGGCGGATACACCCTCCTTGACGAGCAGGAAAAGGATATTACCGCCCCCTCTTTTGCCGATTTTATCGAGGGCGAAGTTTTGCTCACCGAGGAAGCCTATGACGATTTGCTCATCAGTGTGCTCATAACAATTGCCCCAAAAACCTTGACGGTGCACAACTGCCTGGCAATTAGAAATCACGAGCTGTTTTCCACCATTTCCCGAGTATTTGATGGCAAAATTGAGTATTGTTCAGGTTGCCAAATTTGTAAAAACTGAATAAGCAGGCGGATTGATTTTGGCTCAATCCGTCTTTTTCATTTCTACCGCCCTAAATTTTTGCATAATTATAGGAAAAGACTTGAAAAAATCCGCTAAAAACTATTGATTATACGGCAAAAATATGATAAAATAGTGTTTCAAGTATATACTTTTGAGAGGAAGATTGCTGTGCAAAAGTTAGGTCTCAACGAAATAAGAGAAAAATATTTATCATTTTTTGAAAGCAAGGCTCATTACAGAATGCCCAGTTTTTCACTGGTGCCTGAAAACGACCCCAGTCTGCTGTTAATCAACGCCGGTATGGCTCCCTTAAAACCTTACTTTACCGGTCGTCAGGTGCCTCCCAGCAAGCGGGTAACCACTTGTCAGAAATGTATCCGCACACCGGATATTGAGCGTGTGGGTAAAACCGCCCGTCATGGTACATTTTTTGAAATGCTGGGTAACTTCTCCTTTGGTGATTATTTTAAACATGAAGCCACAGCCTGGGCTTGGGAATTTATTACCAAGGTTTTGGAAATTCCTGTTGACAAGCTGTGGGTTACCATTTATCAGGATGATGACGAAGCCTTTGACATCTGGACAAAGGAAGTAGGCGTTGCCCCTGACCGCATCGTTCGTATGGGTAAAGAAGATAACTTCTGGGAAATCGGTTCCGGTCCCTGCGGTCCTTGTTCCGAGCTTTATTATGACCGTGGCGTGGAAAACGGCTGCGGCTCTCCTGATTGCGGCGTAGGCTGTGAATGTGACCGTTTCATTGAATTTTGGAACTTGGTATTCACCCAGTTTGACAAGCAGGAAGATGGCACTTACGAAAAGCTTGCAAGCCCCAACATTGATACCGGTATGGGTCTTGAGCGTATTGCCTGCATTATGCAGGGCGTTGACTCACTGTTTGATGTTGACACCATTTACAGAATTTCTGAAAAAGTTTGCGAAATGGCAAAGGTTGAATATAAAAAAGACGAAAAGACCGATGTTTCCATCCGTGTCATCACTGACCACATTAGAAGCACCGTGTTCTTAGTGTCTGATGGTGTACGTCCCTCTAACGAAGGCAGAGGCTACGTTCTGCGTCGTCTGCTTCGTCGTGCAGCGCGCCATGGTAAGCTCCTCGGCATCAACAAAGCATTTTTGGCTGACCTTGCCGATACTGTCATCAACGAATCCTGCGGTGCATATCCTGCCCTTGCTGAAAACCGTGACAGAATTAAGAGCATCATCCGTATGGAAGAAGAACGTTTCATTGAAACCATTGATGCAGGCTTTGCAATTTTAAACAGCTTTATCGACCAGCGCACCGAGGCTGAAAAGGATGCTCCTTTCTCCGGTGAGCAGGCATTTAAACTCTATGATACTTACGGCTTCCCCATTGACCTGACCCGTGAGATTTTGGCTGAAAAAGGCATCAGCATTGATGAAGACGGCTTTGCTGCAGAAATGGACAAACAGCGTGAGCGCGCAAGAGCTGCCAGCAAAATGAACGATGTGGGTTGGGATGATAAAATTGCTGATATTTTAGTAGCATATAACCCCACCAAGTTTGTAGGCTATGATGAATTAACTGTCAAAACCAAGGTATTGGCTTTAGTGGCTGACCAAGAAAAGGTAAGCACTCTTGCTGACAGTGAAGGCATCGCTGTTTTGGATGTGACTCCTTTCTACGGCGAAGGCGGCGGTCAGGTTGGCGACAAGGGTGTTCTTTATAACGACCTGTGCCGTGCTGAAGTTTTGGATACAAAGAAAACTGCAGATGGCAAGTTCTACCACATTATTAAAGTGACTGAGGGTGAACTCAAAGAAGGCGATGAGGTAACCGCAGTTGTGGATACTAATTATCGTGCAGCTATCCAGAGAAACCACAGTGTAACCCATCTCTTGCACAAAGCGCTGAAAAATCGTTTCGGCAGCGAGGTTGGTCAGGCAGGTTCTTTGGTTGAAAACGGCCGTATGCGTTTTGACTTTACACTGTCTCAGCCTATTTCTGCTGAGGACTTAAAAGTGGTTGAAGCAGAAGTAAACCGCTACATTTTAAGCGCTCTGCCTGTTAAATGGGAGAACAAGCCCATCGACGAAGCAAAGAAAATGGGCGCAACCGCTATGTTTGGCGATAAATATGGTGACGTTGTCCGCGTGGTAACCATGGGTGATTATTCTATGGAACTTTGTGGTGGCTGTCACGTTACAAATACGGCTGAAATCGGTTTGTTTAAAATTCTGTCTGAGGGTGGCGTTGCAGCCGGCATCCGCAGAATTGAAGGTGTTACCGGTTTTGGCGTATTAAATGAACTCTATAGCCTTGAAACTGAGCTTGCATCTGCAGCAACTGTCCTCAAGTGTGCACCTCGTGATGTGGCACAAAAAGCACAGGCATTGCAGGGTGACTTAAAGGCAGCTGGCTCTCAGATTGAGGCGCTGACCGCTAAAATGGCAAAGAATGCCGCAGCAGACCTGTTAGACAATGCAACTGTTGTAGGCGATGTTACCGTGGTAACTGCAAAGCTTGAAAACACCGGTGTTGACGGCATGCGTGCTTTGGGTGACTCTGTGAAAGAAAAACTGCCCTGCTCTTTTGTAGCGCTGGCAGATGTTTCAGGCGATAAAGTAACCTTTATTACCATGGCAACCAAGGATGCCGTAAAAGCAGGCGTTCATGCCGGTAATATTATTCGCGAGATGGCAAAAATCGCTGGTGGTGGTGGCGGCGGTCGTCCTGATTCTGCTCAGGCAGGCGGCAAGGATGCTTCTAAAGCAGAAGACGCTTTGGCAAAAGCCGTTGAACTGGTAAAAGAAGCACTTGCATAAACAGAGAGCCATTAATAACAGCAATTGCAGAAAGGGTGAACCAAACGTGAATCTTCCAAACATCTTAACGCTGATCCGGATGTTTTTAGTCCCTCTGTTCGTGGTTGTTTTTCATCACGAAGATGGCATCCGCCTCTACTCTGCAGGCATTTTCATCCTTGCCAGCGTAACAGATGTGTTAGACGGATATCTGGCACGAAAGCTTAATATGAGTACCAAATGGGGACAGCTTATGGACCCGCTGGCTGACAAATGTATGCAGCTCGCCGTTATTTTAACCTTGTTCTCCACACGTTTGGTGCCTGTATGGTTTTTGCTGATTCTGGTAATTAAAGAGCTGATGATGATTTGCGGCAGCATCTTTTTATACAGCAAAAAAACCTATGTAAAAGCAAACCTGATTGGTAAGCTCAACACCGTGTTTTTGTTTATTGTGATGACGCTTCTATTGTTGCTTCCCGCTATGAATGTAATTGTTAAAAACATTCTTTTGGGCATTTCTGCTGTGCTGACGCTTTTGGCCGGAATTACATATTTATATTTGTATTTCGTTCAAAATCAATCGTTTAAGCAATATGCATTTAAAAAAGAGGAAGGAGAGTCAGCATGATAACAACCGTCGGTTGGATTTTGGTTATCATAGGCGCGCTCATTAACTACCTGGCAAAGCCGGTTTTAAAAAAGATGAAGAGCGCAAATGAAGATTCGGAACAAAAGCTTTTATATACAATTAAAATTATAGGCTTATGTGTGGTCATCGCAGGTGCGGTGATGATTTTTATGGCAGGGGGTAAAGTAGATGTCGGAACAATTAGATAAAATATACAATCCCGGCGAAGTGGAAGACAGATTGTATAACACATGGGTAGAAAAGGGATACTTCACACCGGAAATTGACCCGGAGAAAGAGCCTTTCACCATTGTTATTCCGCCGCCGAATGTAACAGGTCAGCTTCATATGGGTCACGCGCTTGACGAAACACTGCAGGACATTTTAATCCGCTACAAGCGTATGGCAGGTTTTGCAACCCTTTGGGTACCCGGTACAGACCATGCTGGTATTGCAACCCAGATTAAGGTTGAAGAAATGCTGAGAAAAGAAGAAGGGTTAACCCGTTATGATTTAGGCCGTGAAGCTTTTACACAGCGTGTATGGGACTGGAAGCATCAGTATGGTACCCGTATCATCAATCAGCTGAAGAAATTAGGTAGTTCCTGTGACTGGACCCGCGAACGGTTCACCATGGATGAAAACCTTTCCAAGGCTGTTAAAGAAGTTTTTGTAACCCTCTATGAAAAGGGTTTAATCTATCAGGGCGAGCGCATCATCAACTGGTGCCCCAACTGTATTACGGCTCTGTCTGATGCCGAGGTTGAATATGCTGAACAGAAAGGTGCTTTCTGGCATATTCGTTACCCGGTTAAAGACAGCGACGAGTCTTTTGTAATTGCAACAACCCGTCCTGAAACCCTTTTGGGTGATACTGCCGTTGCAGTTAATCCCGAGGATGAGCGTTATACCCATTTAGTAGGTAAAACCTTGATTCTTCCTTTGGTAGGTCGTGAAATCCCCATCATTGCGGATGAATATGTTGATAAAGAATTTGGTACCGGTGCGGTTAAAATTACGCCGGCACATGACCCCAACGACTTTGAGGTGGGTGCTTGTCATAATCTGCCCATCATTAAAGTGCTGGATGACAGCGCCAAGGTGAATGAAAACGGCGGTAAATATCAGGGTCTTGACCGCTACGAAGCACGCCGTCAGATTATTGCTGACTTAGAAGAACAAGGCTTTTTAGTGAAAACTGAAGACCATGTTCATAATGTTGGTCAGTGCTATCGTTGTAACACTACTGTTGAACCCATTACATCCCGTCAGTGGTTCGTTAAAATGGGTCCTTTGGCAGAAGAAGCACTGCGCGTTGTAAAAGATGGTACCATCTCCTTTGTGCCTGACCGTTTCTCCAAAACCTATATCAACTGGATGGAAAACGTACACGATTGGTGTATCTCCAGACAGCTTTGGTGGGGTCACAGAATCCCGGCATATTACTGTGATGCTTGTGGTGAAACTGTTGTCAGCCGTGAGGATGTAACCATTTGTCCTAAGTGTGGTGCTAAAATGCGTCAGGACGAGGATGTTTTAGATACCTGGTTCAGTTCCGCTCTTTGGCCTTTCTCCACACTTGGTTGGCCTGAAGAAACAGAAGACCTGAAATATTTCTACCCCACCAGCGTTTTGGTTACGGGTTATGATATCATCTTCTTCTGGGTTGCACGTATGATTTTCTCCGCTATGGAGCATATGGGCAAAGAACCCTTTAAACACGTTTTAATTCACGGCCTGGTTCGTGACTCTCAGGGCAGAAAAATGTCCAAGTCATTAGGTAATGGCGTTGACCCCTTAGAGGTTATTGCCCAGTATGGTGCTGATGCCCTCCGCTTTACACTGGCAACCGGTAACTCACCGGGTAACGATATGCGTTATTCTGATGAACGTGTAGAAGCCAGCCGTAACTTTGCTAATAAGATTTGGAACGCTTCCCGTTTTGTGCTGATGAACTTAACTGTTTCCCAGCGCAAGGTTCCCGAAGCTAGTCAGCTCACCTTAGAAGATAAGTGGATTCTTCATAAGTACAATCAGGTTGTGAAAGAAGTAACCGACAACTTAGACCGCTTTGAGCTGGGTATTGCTGTAGGTAAACTTTACGATTTCATTTGGGATGAATTCTGCGACTGGTATATTGAACTCATTAAACCTCGTCTGTATGATGAAGATTGCCCCAGCAACGAAGCAGCGCAGTATGTTCTGTCTTACGTGCTCTCCGGTGCTTTGGAACTTCTGCATCCTTTCATGCCCTTTATTACAGAAGAAATCTGGCAGAAGCTGCCCCACGACGGCGAAAGCATTGTAATTGCTCAGTGGCCCAAGGCCTCTAGCAGCTTAAACTTCCCTGAAGAAGCTGCTAACATGGAACTGGTGAAGAATGCATTAAAAGCCATCCGTAACCAGCGCAGCGAAATGAACATTCCGCCCTCTAAAAAGGCTAAGGTTTATATCAAGACCGAAAAAACAGATGTGTTCAGCCAGGCTGCTATCTTCTTTGAAAAGCTGGCTTCCGCTTCTGAAACCGTTATCTGCGGTGATGATTTTGTGCCGCCGCAGAATGCTGTTTCCTGCGTTGTTGAAGGCGCACAGCTCTTTATGCCACTGGATGATTTGGTTGACAAAGAAAAAGAACTGGAACGCCTGTCTAAAGAAAAAGAACGCCTGCTGGGCGAAATTAAGCGGGTTGAGGGCAAGCTGAACAATCAGGGCTTTATGGCAAAAGCACCGGCTCAGGTTGTTGAAGAAGAACGCAAGAAAGAAACCAAATACCGGGAAATGCTGGATAAGGTTTTAGAAAGCATTGAGCTTTATAGCTAGAAAGGATATCACTATGAGCGATATTAAAAACTTGACTCCTGAAACTGAGGAAGAACCCTCCATCGTAACAATGCTGGATGAAGAGGGCAATGAACACGCTTTTGAGCATGTTGACTCCTTCCCCTTTAATGGTGAAACCTATGTGGTACTCATCCCCACAGAAGATGAAGTGGTTGCCGGTGAGGCTGACGAAGTTTTGTTCTTCACTCTGCAGACCGATAGCGAAGGCAACGAAACTCTCACCTTTGTAGAGGACGAAGCTGAGCTTGATATGGTTTTTGAAGAGTTTAAATCTCGTATGGGTGATGTGTATGACTTTGAAGGCTAAAATCACACTTCCAAAAGTTTCAACGGCAGAAGAACTGATTAATGCCATTACGCATGGTTTAGGGGCACTACTGGGTATCGGCGGCACTGCCGTTGCCATCGTTTGGGCGGCACTTTACGGCAACGCCTACAGTGTTGTTTCTGCCTCTATCTATGGCGCAATGCTAATCATTCTTTACACAATGTCTACCTTATATCATGCACTGACTCACAAAGGTGCCAAGCGGGTCTTTCGGGTGTTTGACCATTGTTCCATCTTTTTGCTGATTGCCGGAACATACACACCCTATACCTTAGTTTCTCTAAACGGCGCTTTGGGTTGGACCATCTTCGGTATCATTTGGGGGTTGACGGCTTTGGGGGTTGTGCTGAATGCTGTGAACATCGAAAAGTTTAAAGTCTTTTCTGCCATCACTTATATTGTGATGGGTTGGTTGATTATCATTGCCATTAAACCTATGATGGCGGCACTTGTTCCCCCTGCCCTGCTCCTTTTACTTTTTGGGGGTATTGCATATACCGTGGGCTTTGTGTTTTATGCACTCAAGAACATTCGCTTTATGCATGGCATTTGGCATTTATTCGTGTTGGCAGGCAGCATTTTGCACTATTTTTCAATTCTGCTTTATGTATTGCCGGTGAAATAAAGATGTATAAAACAGCTGCAAAATATGTTTATTTTGCAGCTGTTTTTTTGCGCCAAATTTTGCTTGTTCACAATTTATTTACAATTTATCCATTGAAAATATTAAGAAATTATTGTAAAATAAGATAGTATTTTAATAATTTTGTAATAATTTAAAGACTTGCTACATATATTAATATAAACATATAGTTAAAACGAGGTGAGCGATTGGTTACCGGTAATCCTTTTGCAGGTAAAAATCAAATACTGAAAAAAATTACACAATGTTTTAAACATATTGTATCAACCCTCTGTGTATGGGGAAAAAATTCACTTTTAGTAGCTAAAGGCTTATACGAAAGACTCCTGCCCCGCTTAAAAGGTTTTTGGACGGAAAAAACAAAGCAAATTGCCTTTAACATCACAGCGTCTGTCAGCATCGTTTTTATGGTGTGTGTTATCTTTGCATGCACATGTAGTATTGGTTGTCAGATTTCTGTTAACGGTCAGGTCATTGGTATGGCAAAAAGCAAGGCAGAATACGCAGCTTTAGTATCTGCAATTAATAAAGAGATTGCCTATGTATCAAACGATGAATTTACGCCTGCCGCAGAACCCAAATTTGCAACACGTATCATTGCTAAAAATCAATATACCCCCAAAAGAGAGTTGGCAGAACGGTTAAAGGCAACTGCAAAGGATATGATTCCCGCCTACAGCGTTTTTGTAGATGGCGAAATTGTGTTTGCACTGCCCAATGAAAGAGCTGCTGTTTCTGTTTTAACGAACTATAAAGACAGTTTCGTAAAAGAAAAGGAAAACGCAACAGCATCTTTCTGTCAGGATGTAACTGTAGCTCGCTGCTTTGTTCCAAAGTCAGCATTAAAAACAGAAGAGTCTGCTGCACTTGCCCTGCAGAAAGGCCGCTTTCAAACATATGAATTAAAAGAGGGCGAAGCACTTTCTGATATCTGTACTACCTACAGTATTTCCCTTGATGATTTGTTACAGAACAATGTGATTAAAAATGTTAACCAGCCGGAAGCCGGTTTCTTGAAAATCCCTACCGGCAAGCCCCTTGTTTTGGTTAAAACAGAAGAAACTGTTTCAACACAAGAGGTTGTCCCCTATAGTACCATTGAAGAAAAGGATGCCTCCTTATACGAAGGCAGCACGATTGTGAAGCAGCAGGGAACTGACGGCTTAAAAATTGTGGATGCTATAGTCACCACGATTAACGGCGTGGAAACTGGTCGCAGTGTACTTGCTGAAAATATTCTCGTTGCAGCTGTTGACCATGTTGTAAGAAAGGGAACAAAAGAACTCCCCAAGGCAAGCGGCACAGGTATGGCTACTCCGGCAGCAGGTGTTTTAACCTCTCGTTTTGGCTCACGTTGGGGTCGTAATCATAATGGTATTGATATGTCTGCCTCCGTGGGAACTGCCATCTATGCAGCAGATAACGGCACTGTAACCTATTCTGAGTATAACAACGGCGGATATGGCTATTTGATGAAAATCGACCACGGAAATGGCTTGGAAACCTGCTACGCGCACTGCAGTGAGCTTTTAGTTCCTGCCGGCACAGTGGTTGCCAAAGGTGACATAATTGCAAAGGTTGGTAACACCGGTCGTTCTACCGGCGCTCACCTGCACTTTGAGGTTCGCCTAAACGGCACCCCCATTGACCCGATGACCTATCTCTCAGGTTTAAATTAAACAAAAAAAAATTATGGGCTGCAGCATTTTGCTGCAGCCCATTTCTTGACATTTTTATCAATCAAAGGTATAATGAACACATACAGAATTAAATTTTATTGGTTGTGTTCATTGCACCATAATTTTCTTTGATTGATTTTAATAAAGAAAAATTATGGTGTAATATGTCTATCAGGAGGTGAACTTGGTTTATGGCACGAAACAGTACGCAAAATTTCTTAAAATCCTTAAAAAGCTACAGCATTCCAACCTGGAACGAACTACCCAATCTGGATTTATATATGGACCAGGTCATCACCCTGATGGAAGAATATTTGTCTGTCTATAAGCGCCCCACAGATAAGCTCATCACGCCATCTATGATTAATAACTATGTTAAGCTGGGGGTTGTGCCAAAGCCTTATAAAAAGCGGTATGGGCGCATTCACCTTGCCTACCTCATTATGGTTTGCACCTTAAAGCAAATCCTACCCATTGCAGAAATACAAGCCTTGCTGCCCCTCACCCTTTCCGAAGCAGAAGCAGAGCAGGCGTTTAACGCCTTTCAGGCTGAACAACGCCGTATTTTTGAGCAGGTAACCGCAGAGGTTTCCCACTCCCAACTGGCTACCAGTGAAAAAGAAAATACTACCTACATTGACTTTTTTCAAAAAGCCGTCGAGGTAGTATTAACCGGTAATATTTATAAAATTTTGTCTGAACTCATTGCTGACCAGGCAGACCATTTTAAAAATTAGTCCTTTTGTTCTAAATCATCTAATACCCTTTGGAAATGTTCCGGCAAGGGTGCATTAAATTCTACATATTCCCCTGTTTCAGGATGGATAAAGCCCAAGAGTGCAGCGTGTAACAGTTGCCCTGTCAGGGCATATTTTTTTGTCAAAAAATCGTTTTTCACGCCATAAACCGGGTCACCTGCCACAGAATGCCCCAGACTTGCCAGATGTACACGAATCTGATGGGTGCGCCCTGTTTCAAGACGGCAGCGAAGAAGTGCACAACGAGAAAATTGGCGAATGACCGTTACGTGGGTAACTGCATGACGACCACCGGATGTCACCACTGCCATTTTCTTTCTGTCTTTCGGGTGCCTGCCTATGGGCTTATCCACCGTAAAGCTCTCACTTTTAAAAGTGCCATGGGCAATACAAAAATATTCCCGACTGACGCTGTGTTCTTTAATCTGCTCTGCCAGTGAAAGATGTGATTCATTGGTTTTTGCTACCACCAAAATACCACTGGTATCTTTATCAATCCGGTGAACAATTCCCGGACGAATCACGCCGTTAATGGCTGACAGACGCCCTTTCGCGTGGTACAGGAGTGCATTGACCAAGGTGCCACCATCGTGCCCTGCCGCAGGGTGCACAACCATGCCCTGTGCCTTATTAACCACAATGAGCGCATTATCTTCATAGACAATCTCCACCGGGATATCCTCAGGCTGTGCTGCAAGCTCTTTAGCCTCCGGCAGCACAATACTCACCTCATCACCTAAGCGCAGCTTATAATTTTTATTCACTTGCTTGGCAGAGACCATTACATCTCCCCCATCAACCAGCTTCTGAACCGCAGAGCGGGTCAGTCCGGATTGTTCGGACAGAAAAACGTCCAGCCGAACCCCGGCGGACGTTTCATCACATACAAAATGCATCATTTCTCACTCATTCCGTTTTTTCTGTTTTCCTTTCCCTCAAGAAAAATGATGTAACCGGCAAGCAAAAAAGCGCCGCAAACAACAAAGCAATCTGCCAGATTAAATACGGGAAAGTGAATCAACCGAAAATCTAAAAAGTCAACCACAAAGCCACGGAACAGCCGGTCAACAAAATTGCCTAAAGCACCACCAACCAGCAGGGTAAGTGCAACATTCAGGCAACGGCTTTTGGGACGTTTTATAACCAAAAACACCGTGATGCCCAAAATAACCAAAACCGTGACGATGTAAAAAAAGATAAATTTGTTCTGCAAAATACCGAATGCTGCACCGCGATTTTCCACATAGGTTAAATGAAAAACATTTTTCCAAAGAGGAACGGAAAAAACAGGCTGCAAAAACTTACAAACCGCAAGCTTTGACAGCTGGTCTACAGCAAACAGCAAAAGAGAACCAACAATATATAAAACCAGCACGAAAGGTTTCTCTCCTTACAGTCTAATATCCAGCAAAGTGCAAAACAGCACAATGCCTATAAACAAAAAAATAAAAGGTTACGGACAAGGCACCAAGGTGCCCTGTCCGCTTTAGTTTCTTACTGTAAATTTTCTGCACAACGGCTACACAAGGTGGGATGATCGCCATCCTTACCGACGGTTTCAGAAATCATCCAGCAACGCTCACATTTTTCACCAACAGCTGTTTTTACGGAAACTTTAATGCCGGTTTCACCCTCTGTAGCATCGGCAGGCGCATCTGCAAGGCTTGCTAAGGTTGCACCCGAAGTGATGAAGATGGTAGTAAGGTCAGCGCTTTCAAGCATAGCCTTTACGTCACCATCTGCATAAATGGTTACATCAGCCGCTAAAGAAGAACCAATAATTTTTGCATTTCTTGCTTCTTCTAATGCCTTTGCAACATCACCGCGAACAGAAAGCAGAGTTTCCCAACGAGCTTCTAAGGCTTCATCACGCAGGGATGCGTCTACCTTGGGCATATCGTTTAGCACAACAAATTCATCATAGTCTTCTTTCTTATGAGGCATAAAGGACCAGATTTCCTCGCAGGTATAAGCCAGCACCGGAGTAAGCAGACGAACCAGGCTGTCTAAAATGCGATACATAGCTGTCTGAGCACTGCGACGTGCCAGGCTGTCAGCTTTTTCAGTATACAGTCTGTCTTTAATCACATCTAAATAGAAGTTACTCATATCAACAACACAGAAGTTGTGAATCACGTGGAACACGCTGTGGAACTCGTAGCTTCTGTAGCTATCTAATACCTTTTCAACCAGTCTGTCCAGACGGGACATGATAAAGCGGTCAATCTCCGGCATATCAGAAACTGCCACCATATCGGTATCGGGGTTAAAGTCATGAATGTTACCCAAAATGTAACGAGCGGTGTTACGGATTTTGCGGTATGCTTCAGAAATCTGTTTTAAGATGTTTTCTGAAATGTGCATATCGGTCTTATAGTCAGCAGATGCAACCCACAAACGAAGCACATCGGCACCAAACTGCTTGATGATATCCTGAGGACTGATACCATTGCCCTTGGATTTTGACATCTTTGCACCGGATTCATCAACAATCATACCGTGGGTGATAACTGCCCTGTAGGGTGCTGTGCCACGAGCCGCAATAGCGGTCAACAGAGATGACTGGAACCAACCGCGGTACTGGTCATTACCCTCTAAATATAAGTCTGCAGGATACTGAAGACCTTCTTTAACTTCTAAAACTGCAGTATGGCTGGAGCCGGAATCAAACCAAACGTCCATAATATCTTTTTCTTTTGTAAAGTGATTGCATCCGCAAACCGGGCAAACTGTGCCAGCCGGCAGAATTTCTTCAGCAGGCAGTTCATACCAGGCGTTGGAACCCTTTTCGTAGAACAGCTGGGATACAGCCTTAATGGTATCTGCATTAATCAGTTCTTTACCACATTCTTCGCAGTAGAAGATGGGAATGGGCACACCCCAGGTTCTCTGACGGGAGATACACCAATCGCTTCTATCCTGCACCATGCCGGTAATGCGGTCTTCGCCCCACTTGGGCAGCCAGGTTACCTCGCGGATGGCTTTAACAGCATCATCCTTAATTGCATCAACAGATGCAAACCACTGTTCAGCCGCACGGTAAACAATAGCATCATGACAACGCCAGCAGTGGGGATATTGGTGGATGATTTCTTCAACAGCAAACAGAGCACCAAGTTCTGTCAGCTTTTCAATGATTTTAGCATTTGCCTTTTCATAGTAAAGACCGGAAAATTCACCGGCAAGATCATTTAAATAACCCTTTTCATCAACAGGAACGATGATGGGAATCTCTTTATACTGCTGGCAAGCAATATAGTCTTCCAAACCATGACCGGGCGCTGTGTGAACACAACCGGTACCGGCATCCAATGTTACGTGGTCACCTAAGATGATAACAGACTCACGGTCAATGAAAGGATGTGCACAACGAATCAGCTCAAGGTCAGAGCCTAAGAACTCGCAAACCGGCGCATAATTTTCACGACCTGCAGCTTTCATAACGCTATCAATCAGTTCATCAGCAATGATGAAATATTCACCATCAGATTCAACCAGCTTATAGGTGAAGTTGCCGTTTAATGCAATGGCAACGTTACCGGGCAGAGTCCAGGTGGTGGTGGTCCAGATTAAGAAATTAATCTTTTCTTTGGGCACACCGCAGTTATCAAACACGCCGTGGTCATCTTTTACAGCGAATTTAACATAAATGGAATTTGTTTTATCTTCCTGATATTCAATTTCAGCCTCAGCCAGTGCGGTTTCACAATCGGGGCACCAGTAAATGGGCTTTAAGCCTTTGTAGATGTAACCCTTTTCAGCCATTTTGCCGAAAATTTCAATCTGCTTTGCCTCAAACTTGGGGTCAAGTGTCAGGTAGGGATCTTCCCATTTACCCAAAGCACCCAAACGCTTGATGGAACCCATCTGCAGGTTTACATATTTCATAGCAAAGTCACGGCAAAGGTCACGGAACGCTACTGTATCAACCTCGTGACGGTTAATACCCAGTTTTGCAATCGCCTGGCGTTCAATGGGCAGACCATGGGTATCCCAACCGTGAATATAGGGAGCTTTAAAGCCATCCATATTCTTAAAGCGGGTGATGATATCCTTTAAGGTCTTGTTTAAAGCATGACCCATGTGCATATCACCGTTTGCATACGGCGGTCCATCATGAAGAATAAAGAGAGGCTTGCCCTCATTCTTCTCCATAAGTTTTTCATACATTGTATTGTCTTCCTGCCGTTTTAAAATTTCCGGCTCACGCTGAGGGAGGTTACCCCTCATAGGGAAATCGGTTTTTGGCAGGTTCAGTGTTTGGCTGTAATCCATTTGGTTTGTCATCCTTTCTTTGAGGCTTGTATATCAAATCAAAATTAAAGTGAATCGTCTGAGAAGACGTCAAAATTCTTTAATCCATCAAGGTCAATCGAAGTAATTTCAGGAGCAGCTTCTTTTTCCACAGTTTCTTTCACAAAGGAAAAATTATCTTCCTTAGCTTCTTCAGGGGCAGGTGCTGCCTGCTCTCTGTTCTTTTGCATGAGCTCTTCCACCAAGGGGTTCACCTTATGCACAGGTGCAAAATCCGGAATTTCTTCTTCAGGCTGAGGAGAGGTAGCCGGCTCTACTACTGTTTCCGGCTCACTTTCCTTTTCAGACATCATAGAAGGCAGTGTGAAGCGATGTGTATTTTCGATTGCAATCGTTTCTTCACTTGCTTGCTTTATCACCGGTTCATCAGGTATTTCCGGAACGTTCACTGTTGAAAACGGGGAAGGATTTTTATCTGAAAGGTCAGATAAAAGCTGCATATAGGTGGATAACAGCGAGTTCATTTTGGCTTTAAAGCCGTTCATTTCACGCTGCATATTCAAATATGTCTTTTCCAGGTTAGAAATGGAGCGGTTTGCATTGTTTACCGCTTCTGCCGCCTTGCGTTCTGCCTCTTTAATGATGGTTTCAGAACGTTCATAGGCATTCTGCTTAATATCTTCTGCCGTACGCTGCGCAACTAAAATTGCATTCTGCATGGTTTCTTCCATGCCTTTATAACTGCTGATGGCTTCATTCAGCACAGCATTTTTCTCTTTCAATTCTGCATTGTCACGGTAGAGCTTTTCATAATCTGCAATCAGATCTTTCATAAACTCTTCCACTTCGTAGATGTCATATCCACGAAAAGCCTTGGTAAATTCTTTATTTTCAATATCAACAGGCGTCAGCATATCGGCTCTTCCTCTCTTATATGTATTTTTTCAAAGTAACTTTCATTCTTCCTTTTCGGGTTTCGCCGCCTATCTCCATAAGTTCGGCACGGCCAAAACCACGAACACTTAAAACGTCACCCTCACTTAAGATGACAGACCCTTTTTTAGAAGGGGTGTGATTCAGCAAAACAAGCTCTCTTTTAAGCATTTCTTCAGCACTGCTCCGGGAAGCTCCGGTGAGTAACCCCAAAACGCAATCAAGCCGCAGAGATGCCACAGTGCCGGAAATAGCCTCCCAGGCTCTGGGCAAAATGTTTAAGTCATCTAAGAGGGCTTCAGACACTTTCACCCCGGCACGACCCGCTTTTGTCAGATTCAATTTAATATAGTCAGCAATTGAATCACATACAAACAAAACGGCACAACCGTCTTCCATTGCAACATCGCCAATCAGGTTCCGTTCTATGCCAAGACCCATAACGGAGCCAAGCACCGTTCTGTGCCCCAGGGGTTCACGGCTTGAAAGCCGCAGTGCTGCAATGGGAAACAATGCTTTTTCCGGCCCA